>NZ_JAGHWR010000011.1:0-38975 GCF_017746155.1 Xanthomonas sp. D-36-1 | reverse complement strand
GTTGATCAGACCTTCCTTAGGCGCATCAACTCTTCAAACATCGCCTGCTTCCCCTTCACCGCTCTGGGATCTTTCTCGGTAAAGAGCGCACTCAAATACTGTCTGTCTGCGCCACTCACACACGGGAAATCAACAACTCGGCCCCTGACGATGCTTCGAAGTTCAAGCTGGCTCGTGTGCTCCATCTTAGACAGTGCCGGAACAAGCGCATCGCGCCGTTCGATGGGTTGTTCGCCGACGATGATCCCTTCACTCATCCTCAAACCGACAAGGCCCGGGGCGTATTCGCACCACTCGTCTAAGACGGAAGCTGTCGAGTTCTGCGCGCTAAAAACCAAGCGCTTTCCAGGCGAAGTGCGCGCCCATGTCGCCAAAAGCTGCAACCGTGCAGCATCTCGAAGCGGCCCATGGCGCTTAGAAGCATAGTCTTTTGTGACGGGTAGATCTTGTCCGGGTGATGCCCGCACTTCGCGCAGGACTCCTTCAATAGCATTGAGTGAAAACTGCTGCGACAGCGAAACCTGAGGCATTTCCGAACCCTGCTAATTATCGTGAACTCATCGCGGGGACTGAGCAATTTTTCCCATCGATGAAAAGAGTCAAGACAAGACTTTGGCGCCTGAGCCCACTACCGCTGTTGCAAGGGCTTCAAGCAGCATACCCTGGGGTGACCATGGCACAAACTCCCCATAACTATTGTCCAGAATTTGAATGCAGTTCATTTCGCGCCTGCTCAGCTCTAGCTTTGGCTTCCACGTAGCGAAGCTCTTTCAGCACCTTAGCCGCGACCTCCCCCAGCTCATCGGCCAATTCCTGCTCGCCCCCCATCACTTGCTCCCAGAAGCCTGCCGCACGCACGAAACCGAGGCGCGGCCCAATGGCAGACCGTCGTCGGGAGGATGAAGGAGTGATAATGGGGGCGACCGGCTGAGGTGCGGGCGCTGGATCCAAGATCTCGGCCAACGCTTCAATGGGCATCTGGATCAATCCGTCGATCTTGCGAGCACCCGGATAGCGCCCCGACTGCATGCCTTCGCGCACGCGTTGCACTACCCCTCTCGTGCTTTGGCCACGAAGCACATGTGCGACCTCGTCCGGCCGAAGTGCATAGCGCTGCGGATACAACTCTCGAAGCGTTTGAAGCGCGCTTGCAGACATACGAGATGGACCATCCCTAGACTCATTACACATGTCTTATAGCGCAGCCTAGGAGACCTTGGAAGCCGTGGCAATGCTGTGGCGAACAAGCGCTATTGGAAGCTGCTTTGGGATGTCTAGACCTGCATCGCCTCCGCCGAACGGGCGACCCCAGGCCTTATTAAACAACAGGTTAAACAAGATAGCGGTGACCCCTCAATTTCCCCTCTTCCTTAGGAGGGGGACGCTCTATCCAGCTGAGCTACGGGGCCAAGGGTGGCATTGTCGCACGATCGTTGCGATTGCCAAGCCGGCCGGCGGTGGGCGGCCGGCGGAGCCTGCTAAAATCGGCGGCTACCGTGTTGCGGGTGGCTCTGCCACCACGACCGCCACTGTTTCCAGGAGATCCCATGTCCGCTGACCTGCTCAAGGCGCTCGACCTCGCTGCGTCCAATTCCGGCACCTATCTTGGCGAGGCGACCTGGTCGCAGGCCACCGGCGCCGGGGTGCTGCAGCCGCTCAATCCGACCACCAACGCGGTGATCGCCGAGGTGCAGGCCACCACGCCGGAAGACTACGAGCTGATCGTCCAGCGCGCGCAGGCGGCCTTCAAGGTGTGGCGCACCACGCCGGCGCCGCGTCGCGGTGAAGCCGTGCGTCTGTGCGGCGAGGCGTTGCGTGCGCACAAGGATGCGCTCGGTTCGCTGGTGGCGCTGGAAATGGGCAAGAGCAAGCCCGAAGGCGATGGCGAAGTGCAGGAGATGATCGACATCGCCGACTTTGCCGTGGGCCAGAGCCGCATGCTGTACGGCTACACCATGCATTCGGAGCGCCGCGGCCACCGCATGTACGAGCAGTACCAGCCGCTGGGCCTGGTCGGCATCATCAGTGCGTTCAACTTCCCGGTGGCGGTATGGGCCTGGAATGCGTTTTTGGCGGCGATTTGCGGCGATATCTGCATCTGGAAGCCGTCCAACAAGACGCCGTTGACCGCGATTGCCACGATGAAGATCTGCAACGCGGCACTGAAGGATGCCGGCTTCCCGGACATCTTCTTCCTGATCAACGATGCCGGCACGGCGCTGTCGGAGAAGCTGGTCGAAGACACCCGCGTGCCGTTGATCAGCTTCACCGGTTCGACCCAGATCGGCCGCGTGGTGGCAGAGAAGGTCGCCCGTCGCCTGGGCCGCTGCCTGCTGGAACTGGGCGGCAACAACGCCATCATCCTGGACGAAACCGCCGACCTGAAGCTGGCCATCCCGGGCATCGTGTTCGGCGCCGTCGGCACTGCCGGGCAGCGCTGCACCACCACCCGCCGGCTGATCGTGCACGCCTCCATTTATGACACCGTGCTGGCAACGCTGGTCAAGGCGTACAAGCAGCTCGACAGCAAGATCGGCGACCCGACCGACCCGGCAAACCTGATGGGCCCGCTCAACAGCCAGGGCGCCGTTGCGCAGTTCCTGGACTCGATCGCCAAGGCGAAGGCGGCCGGCGGCACGGTCGAAGTGGGCGGCACGGCGATCGATCGCCCGGGCAACTTCGTGCTGCCGGCGATTGTCACGGGGCTGCAGAACAGCGACGAGGTGGTGCAGCACGAGACCTTTGCGCCGATCCTGTACGTGATGAAGTACAGCACGTTGGATGAGGCGATCGAGCTACAGAACGGCGTGCCGCAGGGCCTGTCGTCATCGATCTTCACCCAGAACCTGAAGGCGGCCGAGAAGTTCCTGTCGGCGGCGGGCAGCGATTGCGGCATCGCCAACGTCAATATCGGTACCTCGGGTGCGGAGATCGGCGGCGCGTTCGGCGGCGAGAAGGAAACCGGCGGCGGGCGCGAGTCCGGCTCGGATGCGTGGAAGGTCTATATGCGTCGCCAGACCAACACCATCAACTACTCCGATTCGTTGCCGCTGGCACAGGGCATCAGGTTCGATCTTTGATCGGAAGCGGCTGGCAAGAGCACCGCGCTGCCGTCAGGCGGACGCGGTCGCTGCCCGGCACGGCACCTGCCATGTGGGCACTCCAGGGCTGAGCGCGCGGCTTGCATCCGCGCCGATTATTCGCTCCGTTTCGCTGATCACTGGAAGACTGTAAGGCGCATCTGGCCTTAGCCGGCGCGTCCTTTTGCGATGCAGCCGTGCTGCGACGACATACGGATGCAGGCTGACATGGACTGGCTGCAGCTCCTGATGCGGGTGGACGTGAAGCCGAAAGCCTGTCTTTGCTGCACGAAGCCGCGCCCGGCCACCACTCTCAGCTTGGATTGCAGCAGCAGCTGCCGACCTGCAAATGACAGCGTCGCAAGCGCGAACCGCATGGCCTGCATCGTCGGCTAAGCCAAGCCGCGTCGCCCATCTGCGATAGCACCAAGGCGGCCAGATCGGACCGTTCAACCCGTCAAATTTGACTCACCACGCCCAGCCGACTGCGTTTGGCCGCAAACGGCACGCCTTTTGCCCGGCGGCTCTGGGATAATCGTGCAACGCCAGCCTTCGGCTGCCTGCTCTTCAAGGAGTTCATGATGAACGTTGTCGTTCGACAGACCAGCGCCATGGCGATCGTCAGCCTGGTTGCCGGCATTCTCGGCTGGACGCTGATCCCGTTCCTGGGCAGCATCTGCGCCATCATTACCGGGCATCTGGCCCGCGCGGAAATCCGCCGCAATCCACAGGCCCTGGACGGCGAAGGCCTGGCCATCGGCGGTCTCATCATGGGCTGGCTGGCAGTGGCGCTCTGGATTGTGGGGATCGCGTTTTTCCTGCTGTTCTTCGGCGGCATGGCCTGGCTTGCGGCCGCCAACAGTTGAGCATGGCCACGCCCTCCTCCGCCCAGCGCTTCAACGACCGCGTGGCGGCCTACGTGCGCTACAGGCCCAGTTACCCGCCGCAGTTGCTGCGCTGGCTGCACGGAGAACTGGGCGTGACGCCCGCAACGGCAGTGGCCGACATCGGCGCCGGCACCGGCATTTCCGGCCGCCTGTTTTTGGAAGCCGGATATGCGGTGACGGCGGTGGAGCCCAACCAGGCCATGCGCGAAGCGGCGCTGCAGTGGCTGGCGGAATACCCTAAGTTTCAGGCGATCGCCGGCACCGCCGAAGCCACCGGGCTGGACGATGCCAGCGTGGGCCTGGTGTCTGCGGCACAAGCCTTCCACTGGTTCGACATGCGGGCCGTGCGCGACGAATGGGCGCGCATCCTGCAACCCGGGGGGCTGGCGGTGGTGTACTGGAATTCGCGCGAACTGGACAGCACCGCGTTCCTGCGCGGTTACGAGCAGTTGCTGCTGGATTACGGCACCGATTATTCCGCAGTGGCCGAGCGGTATCAGGACGATGCCACCATGCAGGCGTGGTTCGGCGAGGGTTTCCGCGCAATGGCGCGTTTCCCGAATGTGCAGCGGCTGGATTTCGAGAGCCTGCGCGGCCGCCTGCTATCGTCCTCTTACGCCCCGCTCGCGCACGACCCACGTCATGCCCCGATGCTTGCCGCGCTACGCACGTTGTTCGATGCGTATGCGTACGATGGGCTGATCGACTTCCAATACCAAACCCGCGTGTTCGCCGGGAGATTGAACTGACCCGCATGTATTCGCTTGCCCGCCCCTTCCTGTTTTCCCTGGATGCCGAGCGCGCCCACGCGCTGGCGTTGCGCTCCATCGACACCGCCTACCGCACCGGCACCACGGCGTTGCTGGCCAGGCGCCCGGTGCCGCTGCCCACCCCGGCTTTCGGCCTGATGTTCCCCAACCCGGTCGGGCTGGGTGCCGGGTTGGACAAGAACGGTGAGCACATCGATGCGTTATTTGCGCTGGGCTTTGGCTTTGTCGAGATCGGCACGGTGACGCCGCGCGCGCAGGAGGGCAACCCGAAGCCACGTATGTTCCGATTGCCGGAATACCAGGCGGTGATCAACCGCATGGGCTTCAACAATCTGGGCGTGGATGCGCTGGTGGCCAACGTGCAGCGCGCACGCCGCACGGCAGGCCTGCTCGGCATCAACATCGGCAAGAACAAGGACACGCCCAACGAGGAGGCCACCAGCGACTACCGTTACTGCATGGAGCGCGTGTATCCGCTGGCCGACTACATCACGGTCAACATCTCCTCGCCCAACACCGCAGGCTTGCGCGAGTTGCAGGAAGAACAATCGCTGCGCCGCCTGATTTCCGACTTGCGCGAAACCCAGGAAGCGCTAAGCGCGCAGCATGGCAAACGTGTGCCGATGCTGGTCAAGGTGGCGCCGGACCTCAACGACCGCGACATCGATGCCGCCGCACGCGTGCTGGCCGACCTGGCAGTGGATGGCGTGATCGCCACCAATACCACGGTGACGCGCACGCTGGTGGCCAATCACCCGCTGGCTGCCGAAGCCGGTGGTCTGTCCGGCGCGCCGCTGCTGGGGCAATCCACGCTGGTGCTGCGGCGCCTGCGCGCGCGCCTGCCCGAATCGATTCCGTTGATTGGCGTGGGCGGCATCAACTCCGGCGCCGATGCGGTGGCCAAGATGGCAGCCGGTGCGAGCCTGGTGCAGTGCTACAGCGGGTTGGTGTATCGCGGCCCGCAGCTCATCGGCGAATGCGTCAACGCCATCCGACGCCGCCGCGAAGCGCCCAGCGGCGGTGCGGTGTCGCCGTTATGAGCGATGCAGTGCAGACAGGCTGGCAGCTGAGCGAACAGGCGCCGCTGCGTGCGCTCAACACCTTCCATGTCGAAGCCACCGCGCGCTGGTTGCTCAATGTCCACGCGCCTGAGGCATTGCCGCAGGCATTGGCTGCGCCCGAGATCGCCGGACAACCGTTGCTGGTGCTGGGCAGCGGCAGCAATGTCTTGCTGGCCGGCGATCCGCCAGGCTGCGTGCTGTGTTTCGACAACCGCGAGACGTCCATCATCGCGCACCGTGCCGACCACGCCATCGTGCGGGCCGGCGCCGGCGTGAACTGGCATGCGCTGGTGCTGTATGCGCTGCAGCAGGGCTTGTCGGGGCTGGAAAACCTGGCACTGATTCCGGGCACCGTGGGCGCCTGCCCGATCCAGAACATTGGCGCGTACGGCGCGCAGGTGGGCGACTTCATCCACGTGGTGGAAGCCTTCGACCGGCATAGCCAGCAGTTCGTGCGGCTGGATGCGGCCGACTGCGCGTTCGGCTACCGCGACAGCGTGTTCAAGCAGCAGCCCGAGCGTTATCTGATCGTGGCGGTGGAATTCAATCTACCGCTGCTGCACGAACTGCGGCTGGACTACGCCGGCATTCGCGAGGAACTGGCAGGCATGGGCGCCGAACTGGCAGGCGCGGCCGATGTGGCGCAGGCGGTGATCAACATCCGTCGCCGCAAGCTGCCGGACCCGGATGTGCTGGGCAATGCGGGCAGTTTCTTCAAGAACCCATTGCTGCCGAGCGAGCAGATTGCCGCGTTGCAGGCCAGCTTTGCCGACATGCCGGTGTATCCGGGCGAGCAGGCCGGCCAGGGCAAATTGTCGGCCGCCTGGCTGATCGAGCAATGCGGCTGGAAGGGCAAGCGCGAAGGCGACGCGGGCGTGTCGCCCGACCACGCGCTGGTGCTGGTCAATTACGGCACCGCCACGGGCGCGCAGTTGCTGGATTTCGCGCGACGCATCGCCGAGTCGGTGCGCGAGCGCTATTCGGTGATTCTGGAGCCGGAACCGCGCATCATCGGGGCGCATTGGTGACGCCAGCGCAGGTTTCGCAGCGAGCCGCGCTGTGGATGCTCACCAGTACCGTCGCCTTCGGGCTGATGGCAATCACCATCCGCCTGGCCTCGAGCACCATTGCCACCGCCGAGATCGCATTTTTCCGCAATGCGTTCGGGTTGCTGACGTTGTTGCCGTTGATCCTGCGGCCGGGCAAGCCGCTGCCGCGCACGCGGCAATTGCCGCGGTACTTCGCCCGTACCTTGATCGGCCTGGCCTCGATGCTGTGCGGGTTTTGGGCGATCGGCCATCTGCCCCTGTCGCAGGCCATCTCGCTCTCCTACTCCACGCCGTTATTCGTCACGGTGCTGGCAGTGGTGTGGCTGCATGAGCAGGTACGGCTGCGGCGATGGCTGGCGGTGGCGGCGGGTTTTATCGGCGTGCTGGTGATCCTGCGGCCGGGCTCGTCCACGTTCACGCCCGGCTTGCTGATTGCGCTGCTGGCTGCGGTCATCAGCGCCATCGTCGCGATCCAGATCAAACAGCTCTCGCGCAGCGACGACTCCGACACGGTGGTGTTCTACACCTACGTGTTCTGGGTGCCGATGTCGCTGATTCCGGCGCTGTTCCAATGGACATGGCCGCAGGGCATCGACTGGGTATGGCTGGTGGCCACTGGCATCTTCGGCACCGCCGGGCAGTTGTTCTGGACGCGCGCACTCAAGCTGGGCGAAGTCTCTGCGCTGCAGCCGATCAGCTTCATGCAACTGCCGTTGGTGGCGCTGCTGGGCTGATGGCTGTTCGGCGAGGCGATCGAACGCCACACCGTGATCGGTGCGGCCATCATCGTCGGCGCCAACGTCTATATCGCCCATCGCGAAACCGTGCTGGCGCGTCGCGCTGCGACGCATGCGCCGGTGGAAGGCGCCAAGCCGGGCGAATGAGCGACGCTCCCTGAGCTGGCTGCGCGTGGTCGGGCATGCCTCTTGTCGGTACTGCCGACGTACACTTCGTTCGTAATGCGCAGTGCACGCTCTGCACTGCACGTCGAGCGATCCGTCATCCAATGCACTGTCACGGAGTTCGCATGCCGGTTCCAAGCAAGACACTCGGTTTGATCGGTGGAATGAGCTGGGAATCCACGCTGCCCTACTACCGCATCATCAATCAGCGCGTCCGCCATGCATGCGGCGGCCTGCATTCGGCGAAGCTGCTGCTGTATAGCGTCAATTTCCACGAGATCGAGCGACTGCAGCACACCGGCGATTGGGATGGCGCTGGCCAGGCGATGGCAGCCGCCGCGCGTGCGCTGCAGGCAGCAGGCGCCGACTTCATCGTGCTATGCACCAACACCATGCACTGCGTTGCCGACGCGATTACCGCCGCGACGCCACTGCCGCTGCTGCATATCGCCGATGCCACCGCCGATGCGCTCGTCGCAGCGGGCATCAGCCGGATCGGATTGCTCGGCACGCGCTTCACCATGGAGCAGCCGTTCTATCGCCAGCGCCTGCAGGCACGTGGCCTGGACGTGCTGGTGCCCCCGGCCGAAGCACGCGCGCAGCTGCATCGCGTGATCTACGACGAACTCTGCCAGGGCGTGATCAAGCCCGAATCGCGCCAATACGTCTGCCAGGTCATGACCGAGCTCGGCCAGCACGGTGCGCAAGCGATCATCCTGGGCTGCACCGAGATTTCGCTGCTGGTGGACAGCACCGATGCGCAACTGCCGCTGTTCGACACCACCGCACTGCATGCCGAGGCAGCGGCGCTGGCGAGCGTGTCCGGCTGATCCGCAGCGAAGGCCCGGACGCGTGCGGCAACCGAAGCCCGCAGGCGTGTTCGCCCCAGGCCTGATAGGTGCCATCGGCATTTCATTGCCGAAAACGGCGTAGCGACGGCCCCGCCCGGCAGCTAGCATTGCCTGCTCGGCGCATCAGCAGGCTTCAATGGCAATGCGCGCCACCCGCGACAGGATGCGATTGCATGACCACCCATGCCCCACCAACGCAGCTCACCCGCAGCGATTACAAAACGCTGGGCTTGTCCGCGCTGGGCGGCGCGCTGGAGTTCTACGACTTCATCATCTTCATTTTTTTCGCCAAGGTGCTGGGCGAGTTGTTCTTTCCGCCAGGCATCCCGGAGTGGACGCGGCAGCTGCAGACATTCGGCATCTTTGCGGCCGGCTACCTGATCCGCCCGTTGGGCGGCATCGTGATGGCCCACTTCGGCGATCTGCTTGGTCGCAAGCGCATGTTCGCGCTGAGCATCGGATTGATGGCACTGCCTACATTGGCCATTGGCGTGCTGCCGACCTACGCGCAGATCGGCGTGGCCGCACCGCTGCTGCTGTTGACGATGCGCCTGCTGCAGGGTGCCGCCATCGGTGGCGAAGTTCCCAGTGCGTGGGTGTTCGTGGCAGAACACGTGCCGGCACGGCGCACAGGGCTGGCCTGCGGCACCTTGACCGCTGGCCTGGCTGCTGGCGTGCTGCTTGGCTCGCTGAGTGCCGGCGCACTGAATCGTGCGTTTTCTCCGGACCAAATCGCCGGGTACGCCTGGCGCCTGCCGTTTCTGGCCGGCGGCATCTTCGGGCTGCTGTCGGTGTACTTGCGGCGCTGGCTGCATGAAACGCCAGTGTTCGCCGAACTGGTTGCCATGCGCGCACTGGCACGCGAAACGCCAGTGAAGGTGGTACTGCGCGATCACCCGCGCAGTCTGGCAATGTCGCTGTGGCTGACCTGGGTGATCGCCGCTGCAGTGCTGGTGGTGTCGCTGATGACACCCACGCTGCTGCAGAGTGCATACGGCTACCCAGCACCGGTGGCGTTGCAGGCCAATCTTCTGGCAGTGCTGCTGCAGGCGGTCGGCTCGGTGGTGGCCGGGGCACTGTCGGATCGTTGGGGCAACGGGCGTGTGCTGCTGGCCGGAAGCGTGCTTCTGGGCGTCAGCGCATGGCTGTTCTACCGCCTTGCGGGCGTCCCGTACCTGCTGTTCCCGCTGTATGCCCTGCTCGGCGCTGCACTGGGCGTGCTGGGTGCGATTCCGCGGGTGATGGTCGAGGCGTTTCCACCGGTGGTTCGCCTGTCCGGGGTGTCGTTCGCCTACAACCTGGGCTATGCCGTGTTCGGCGGCCTGACTCCGCTGCTGGTGGTGATGCTGCTCAAGCAGCACCCGATGGGGCCGGCGTACTACGTGATCTTGCTGGCTTCCATCGGCGCCATCGTTGGCGCCCGGCTATCGCAACGGGAGCGTACCCGTCGCTGGTAGAGCGGCTAACAAAAACGGGGCAGGCAGTGGTCAGGTGGGCGTGGACGACGCGCCTAGAACTGGAGTGTTCGAGTGGTACCTGCTCGATTCCGAGCACCGGTCACGCCCGCCTGGCAGCTGTGCAGTAGTTTTGTCAGCTGCTCTCAATCGGAAAACGGCACGCGCCCGGGCTGCTCCACCACCGCTCCAGCCGGCGTGCGCCAATGCGGCCGCCGCGCGCCGCGGAACATCACCAGATACAGCCCGACCACCCACACCAGCGCGGCCGACCAGCCGCCCAGGATGTCGGACGGATAATGCACGCCCAGGTAGATGCGCGAGATGCCCACCAGCAGCGCGAACAAGCTGGCGACAATGGTCACCGGCCAGCGCCAGCGCGTGCTCCAGGCCAGCGCGATGACGACCGCTGCCAGCGTCATCGAGCCCATCGCATGGCCGCTGGGAAAGCTGAACGTGCTTTCCGGGGCGATCGATTCCCACAGGCTCGGGCGGTCGCGCTGGAAAAACTGCTTGGCGCCCATGTTGAGCAGCGCCGAGCCACCGAATCCCAGCGCGGCAAACGTGCCCTCGCGCCAACGCTGCAAGACCAGCAATACCAGCGCAATGGCGATATCGGCCGGAATCACGCCGTACTGGTAGCCCACCTTGGAGATCGCGCCGAAAAACGCATCCAGCTCAGGCGTGGCGATGCTGCGCATGCTCCACAGCAGCGGCTCGTCGAAGTAGACATTTTCCAGCGCGTGGACTTCGTCGGCCAGGTCCACGAACAGGCCCAACGGGAGCAGCACCCCGGCAAACAGCAACGCCATCCGCCACGCATTGCTACGCAACCATCCCTTGAACCCGGCCGGCGATTCAGCCGACGCGGCGGACATAGGTGCGTTCGACGTATTGATCGATCAACTCGATGAATTCGTACGCGATGTTTTCGCCGCGCAAGGTGACGCTCTTTTCGCCATCGATGAACACCGGCGCCGAAGGTGCCTCGCCCGTGCCCGGCAGCGAAATGCCGATATTGGCGTGGCGCGATTCGCCTGGCCCGTTGACCACGCAGCCCATCACCGCCAGGGTCATGTTTTCCGCGCCCGGGTTGCTGATCTTCCACTCCGGCATCTTGGCGCGCACGTGGTTCTGCACTACCCCGGCCAGCTCCTGGAAGAACTCGGAGGTGGTGCGGCCGCAGCCCGGGCAGGCGGTGACCATCGGGGTGAAGGCACGCTGGCCGGTGGTCTGCAGCAGTTCCTGTGCCACCACCACTTCCTGGGTGCGCGACTGCCCCGGCTCGGGGGTCAGCGAAATACGAATGGTGTCGCCGATGCCTTCCTGCAACAGCACGCTCAGTGCGGCCGCCGAAGCCACGATGCCCTTGCTGCCGATGCCGGCTTCGGTGAGCCCCAGATGCAGCGCGAAATCGCAGCGGCTGGCCATGTCGCGATACACCGCGATCAGCTCCTGCACACCGGACACCTTGGCCGACAGGATGATGCGCTCGCGCGGCAGGCCCAGCTCCACCGCACGCTCGGCCGAATCCACCGCCGAGCGGATCAGCGCCTCGCGCAGCACCCGGCCGGCATCCCACGGGGTATCGCGTTGCGAATTTTCGTCCATCAGCTGCGCTGCCAGCGACTGGTCCAGCGAGCCCCAGTTGGCGCCGATCCGCACCGGCTTGCCGTACTTGATGGCGAACTCGATCAACTGACCGAACTGCAGGTCCTTCTTCTTGCCGAACCCGACATTGCCCGGATTGATGCGGTACTTGGCCAGCGCCTCGGCGCAGGCCGGCTCGGCAGCGAGCAATTGATGGCCGTTGTAATGGAAGTCGCCGATCAAAGGCACTTCGATGCCCATCATGCGCAGCTTGTCGACGATGCGCGGAATGGCGGCAGCGGACTCGGCATTGTTGACGGTCAGGCGCACCATTTCCGAGCCGGCGCGCCACAGATCGGCCACCTGCTTGACGCTGCCGGCGATGTCGGCGGTGTCGGTGTTGGTCATCGACTGGACGACGACCGGATGGCCCCCGCCTACGGTCACGCTGCCGATCTTGACGGCCTGGGTGATGCGGCGCGGCCAGGCGGTGGCGTCGGCGGGAGGGGTTGGGCGGGTCACGGCGTCATGCATCCCGCTATTTTAGCCTGTCCGCCGTGCGCTCACAGCTGAAGCGAGAGGCACGCCGATCTCTAGAGCGTGTTCTGTACGTTGAGGTGAGTGCGAAGCGTCCGGTGGCGCGTCGGGACAAGGCGGGCGCTGCGGCCCAGGCTGGCCGCCTGGGCAAGGCGCGCAACGCGGTATCGGCGCGCTGCAGGCCGCTTCCCGGAGGGTTGGCCGCCAGCGGCGGGCGGCGGGCGGCTTGCCTTGGCGCCAGCCAAGCCGGAGCCATGCAGCCCCCCCTCCGCACCGCTGGCGGCCGACGCATCTCAATCTCAACGTGCATAACCCGCTCTAGGCCGATGCGACGGTTTGTCGCAGGCCACCATCTTCTCAAGCGCATAGCATTGCCGTGATGAACAGCTCCGACGCTTCCTTCCTGCGGACCCTCTGCAGCCTGCGCTGGCTGGCCACTGCCGGCCAGGCCGCCACCATCCTGGTCGCGACCGGGCTGATGGGCCTAAACCTGCCGCAGCAACCCCTGTGGGCCGGCGTGGCCGCGTTGGCGGTCTTCAACCTGTATGCGCAGCTGCGCGTGGCACACCGCGGCGCGGTGAGCCCGGCCACCGAGTTCGGGCACATCCTGGTCGACGTGACCGTGCTGACCTGGATGGTGGGCTGGAGCGGCGGCATCGCCAACCCGTTCGGCTCGTTGTTCCTGGTGCTGATCGCGCTGGCCGCACTGGCACTGCCGCTGAGCTGGGCGATGGCGGTAGCGGCATCGTGCGTGGCCGGCTATGTGATCAGCGCGGCGTTCGGGCTGCCGCTGCCCTACGGCGGCTTCGACCCGCTCAGCCTGCACATGTGGGGCATGGCGGCCAACTTCCTGCTGTCCACCGTGGTGGTGCTGGCGTTCGCGACACGGCTGGCTTTTTCGATGCGCGAGCGCGAGCGCGAAATCTCCACATTGCGTGAGCGCTTTGCGCGCAACGAAGGCATCGTCGCGCTGGCCACGCATGCGGCCTCGGTGGCGCACGAATTGAACACGCCGCTGGCCACCATGACCCTGCTGGTGGACGACATCGCCGATCAGTGCGAGCAGGGCGAATTGCGCGAAGACCTGGATACCTTGCGCGAGCTGCTGGTGCAGTGCCATGAGCGCGTGCTGGCATTGGCGGCACCGGCCGACAACGGCCATCTGAGCCGCGAGGTGGCGGTGAAAGACGTGCTGGAACAATGGCGCCTGGTGCGTCCCACCATCGAGCTGCGCCGCAATGATGACGCACCGATGCGGCTGATGCTGCAGCCCGGCGTCAGCCACCTGCTGATGGTGCTGCTCAACAATGCCGCCGATGCCGGCGAACGGGCCGGGCGTCCGCAGATCGACCTGACCCTGCGGGTGGAACACGACCATCTCAGCGGCGAAGTGCGCGACTACGGACCCGGCTTCGACACCGCGCAAGCGATGCTGCCGGGCACGCTGTTCAATAGCGGCAAGCACGACGGCATGGGCGTCGGGCTGGCGCTCTCGCATGCCACTGTCGAACGCCTGCAGGGCGAGCTGTGGATGCTGCCCGCCGAAGGCAGCGGCGCGCGCGTCGGTTTCCGTCTGCCGCTCTCCGACCACGAGGCACTCGCATGACAAGTCCCCCAATCCGTACCGGCCTGCTGGTCGACGACGACACCTTGTACCTGCGCACGCTGCAACGCAGCCTTGCACGCCGCGGCGTGGAAACGCTCACCGCCACCGATGCGGCCAGTGCATTGTCCACGGCACGCAGCGCGTTGCCGGATTTTGCGTTGATCGATCTCAAGCTCGGCCACGACTCCGGTTTGAGCCTGATCCAGCCGCTGCGCGAGATCCGCGCCGACATGCGCATCCTGCTGGTCACCGGTTACGCCAGCATCGCCACGGCGGTGGAGGCGATCAAACTCGGCGCCGATGACTACCTGCCCAAGCCGGCCAATATTCCCACCATTATGCGGGCGCTGGGCGAAGAGGATGACGAGTTGCCAGAGCCGGACGAAGAAGAAAGCGCGCAGGAAATGATGACGCCGCTCAGCCGCTTGCAGTGGGAGCACATCCAGCAGGCGCTGCACGAAACCGGCGGCAACGTGTCGGCGGCCGCGCGCCTGCTCGGCATGCATCGCCGATCGCTGCAGCGCAAGCTGACCAAGCGCCCGAGCCCGGGGCCGTTACGCTAGCCGTCTTGCCCCTGTCGCCGGACCTTATACGGCAGGCATATCGCGAAGACTTGTGACGCATCTGAAATGCGTGTCACGCGTGCCGGTGTGCCGATGCCGGCTGCGCAACGGCGCACAGATCGACAGCGTTGCAATGCCCTTGTGCGCGGCCGAAAAACTACAGTTTCCGGCTGCAGGACTTCATCTCACAGCGGGCCGAACACGCTTGCCCGACGCGAGGTTGCCGCGATGCCATCGGTGCCCAGGATCAGGTTGCGGCCCCAGCTGCTCAGTTGTGCGGCATTCCAGCCGATCGCGATATCCAGCGACTGCGTGCTGCTGTCGTTGCCCGACCATGACCAGCCCATGTAGCCAACCTTGTAGTCGCGCGCGCGGCGCATGATCGCCGCTTCGTCCACATGCGCACCGCGCTGGTCGCCACCGAATTCGCCGATCACCAGCGCCAGCTTTTTATCGTTAAAGGCGCGCAGGTAATTGTTGATCGTGGCATCGCTACCGAACACCTCGTACATGTGCACGCTGAATACCAGGTTGCGGCGGCTGTCGCGGGCCAGCAGCACAGCGGCGTTGTCGCGCATGTAGAACTGCCAGTCCTGGCCCCAGTTGGGCGCATCCACCATCAAGGCGTGGGTCAGTCCATTCTTGCGCAAAGTGGCGATGGCGGTGGCATGGCCGTTGACCCATTCGCTGGCAGTCAGGCTATTGCCGAACGGTTCGTTGGCGATATTGATGACCACACGGTCTTCGTTGCCGATCAGCGCCTTGCGGATGGCGACCCAGTAATTGGTCGCATTGACCAGATTCGCAGCGGCGGTGTCTTCGCCGTAGCCGGTGGTGTCGTGGACCTCCAGCACGGCGATCAAGCCCAGGCTTTTGCAGCGCGCGATGATGCGGGCCACATCGGCCTCCGGTGTGCGCGTCCAGCGGTAGCCGGAACTGAGCACGACGCGCACGCTGTTGGCACCGGTGGCCGCAATGACTGCCAACGCCGCATCGGTGCGGCCCGCGTACCAGGCATGTGGAAGATTGACGCCGCGCAGCACCAACGCATTGCCATTGGACTCGCGCAACTGCGTGCCGGACACCGTGAGCCCGGCATGGGCGGCAGACGACAGCGCCAGTCCGGCGACGACGAGAAGCGTGCGTTGTGCAAAAGACAGCAATGAATTCACGATAATTCCAGAAAAGAAGTGACAAAAGCCGCGATGGCCAACTCACAGCGCGAGTGAAGACTGTGTCAACTCGTGTCACGCATGAGGCGAATGCGCATCACAAAAGCAAACATCGGCCAAAGACCATTGGTCGCATGCGCGACGCGGATGGTTGCGCTGCGTCAACACTGCTGCCTCCAAAAGGTGATCGGCAGCGCACGCGGGATATTTAGGCGTCGCCACCGGAGGGCATGCGCCACTGCGCATCGGAGCGTGTCCACGTCCTGCAACGGCAGCATTGGCCGGTCGAGGGAAGCGGATCGACCGTTTCCGGCGCATGCCTGCGACAGCGCTGCGCAAATGGCATTCCGATCGCGCGCGGCGCGTGTGTGGCTCTGCCAAGGCACTGTTCGTGTGTTCCAACGCGGCCCGGGCCCGCCTGCTGCAACTGAACGGCACCCATCAGCGCCAATCAAGGGATTACGCTTCAGGCCGATACGAGCACATGCCTTCCCTGCCTGCCCCCGTCGCGTCTCTTCTTCCGCCCACGCTCGACGAGTCCACCCGGCTCGAGGTGCTGCGCGGCCTATGCCTGCTGGATTCGCCGCCAGACCCGGTGTTCGACACCGTGGCGGCCATGGCAGCGCGCAGCCTGGACGCGGAAATTGCGTTGGTATCGCTGGTGGACGAGCACCGCCAGTGGTTCAAGGCGCGCATTGACCTGGAAGCGCGCGAAACGCCGCGTAGCCAGGCGTTCTGCGCGCATGCAATCCGCTCGGACGAAGTGATGGTGGTGCCGGATGCGCAACTGGATCCGCGCTTTTGCGACAACCCGCTGGTGCTGGGCCCGCCATTCATTCGCTTCTATGCCGGCGCACCGTTGAAGCTGAGCGACGGCCATAGCATCGGCACCCTGTGCGTGATCGGCACCAGCCCGCGCCCCGGGCTGGATCAAGCTGCAATCACGCACCTGGAAGGCCTGCGCGACCTGGCCGTGCTGCGCGTGGAAAACCTGCGCAGTACCACCTACCGCGATGGTCCGACCGGGCTGCCCAACCGCTCGCGCTTCAGCGAAGACCTGGATACCTGGCTGTCGCAACGCGACACGGCGCCGGCCACCACGGCAGTGGCCATCGATGTCTGCGGCAGCGACTACTTCCGCGATATGGTCAAGGCGCTGGGCTGGGAATACGCAGACGGCTACGTCGCCCTGGCACAGCGTCGCCTTGCCGCCTACCTGCCTGGCGGCACCCTGCTGTATCGGCTGGACCCGACCACCTTCGGTTTCCTGGCGCAGGCCGAAGGCCAGCGCCTGGCCACGCTATGCACCAAGGTCTCCAAGGCGTTCACCGAGCCCTTGGAACATCAGGGCATTCCACATACCGCAGTGGCTTCGATCGGCGCGGTCTCGCTGCAATCCAGCTACGGCGCCGCCGATACCATCCGCTCGCTGACCACCTCGGTGGATATTGCACGCGAGCGCTGCCTGCCGTGGAGCATGTACGAGCGCAAGCACGATGTTGCCCAGCGCAACACCTTCCGCCTACTCGCCGCCCTGCCCGCGGCCCTGGACAGTGCCAGCCAGCTGCGCCTGCACTTTCAGCCGCGCGTGGATCTGCACGACCACCGTTGCGTCGGCGTGGAAGCCTTGCTGCGCTGGCAACACCCGATGATCGGTCCGGTGATGCCGTCGGATTTCATTCCGATGGCCGAAAAAACCGCGCTGATCAACCGCATCACGGCCTGGGTCATCGACAACGGCATCGCGCAGGCAGCGCGCTGGCAGCAGCAAGGCCTGGACTTCAACCTGGCCTTGAACGTGTCGGCTGCCGATCTGGACCGCCCCGGCTTTGCCGGCCTGCTGCGGCGCGGTCTGGACCGTCACAAGCTGGATCCGCGGCGGCTGGAAATCGAATTCACCGAAAGCGCGATGATTCGCCACCCCGACCACCTGGCCGAACAACTGGCCACCATTGCAGCGCTGGGCGTGCATATCGCCATCGACGACTTCGGCACCGGCTACAGCAATTTCAGCTATCTCAAGCAGCTGCCGGCCAGTTCGTTGAAGATCGATCAATCCTTCATCCGCTCGCTGCCGGACAGCCAAACCGATCGCACCCTGGTACCGGCGATGATCCAGCTTGGCCACAGTCTGGGCCAGCGTGTGGTCGCCGAAGGCATCGAATCGGCGGAGGCGTACGCGCAATTGCGCGCCTGGGGCTGCGACGAAGGCCAGGGCTACTGGATCGCCAAACCGATGCCGGCCGCCGCGTTGGAAACCTGGCTGGAAACGCCGTGGCACGAGCGACATGCCGCGCCGGCCAACCTGCTTGCCGCCAGCTTGGCCGCGGCGCGCGTCTAGGCGCAGCCAACAAACCAACCGCTTCCACCATTCGGTGGCGCGTGCGGTACGCGAGCGGCATCTCCCACGCGTGCACAGTGGATCCTGTGGGCCATCCAAACCCGCTTGACGAAGCTCGCCGCCGAAACGGCAGGCTGTCAACGCAGCGCGGCGCAACACCAAGGTGCCGCGCCGCGCTGCATTTCAAGACATGGCTGCTTACCAGAACACGGTGTACAGCACGATCAGAATCGCGATCACGCCGGCCGCGCCGATCTTGAAGCCGAGGGTGGTGCCGTAGGCGACGTCGTTGGTACGGATCAGATCGCGTGCCTGCGTGGCAGGCGTCAGCAACGACACCACCACCGCCAATACCAGCGCGGCAACGAACACCACACCGATGCGGTCCATGAATGGCAGTTCGGGCCAGGCGAACTTGAGCGTGAAGGACAACACCACCGAGCCGATCGCCGCGGTCAGCGCGCCGGCTTCGTTGGCCAGCTTCCAGAACAGGCCAAGCATGAAGATCACCACCACGCCCGGGGTAAAGAAGCCGGTGAATTCCTGGATGAACTGAAAGCCCTGATCGAAGTTGCCCAGCAACGGCCGCGCGGTGAGGATGCCGATCAGCACCGAGGCGGCGGCCACGAGACGCCCCACGCGCACCAGCTGCTTCTGCTCGGTCTGCGGACGGAACTTGGCGTAGAAATCCAGGGTGAAGATCGTCGCCACCGAATTGATCTTGGACGCCAGCGAGGCCACGATCGCCGCAACCAACGCGGCAAACACCAGGCCCAGGATGCCGGTCGGCAACAACTGCATCATGGTCGGGTAGGCCTGATCGGGCTTGGCCAGATCAGGCGCCAGCACCACTGCGGCAATGCCCGGCACCACGATCACCAACGGCATCAGCAGCTTCAGGAACGCGGCAAACACCATGCCCTTCTGCGCCTCGCCGATGTTCTTGGCGGCCAGCGCGCGCTGGATGATGTACTGGTTGAAACCCCAGTAACTGATGTTCATCACCCACAGCCCGCCGAACAGCACGCTCAGGCCCGGCAGATCCTTGTAGAACGGGTTGTCCCTGGTCAGGATCATGTGGAAGTGCTCCGGGTGCGCCGTCCACAGGTGCTGGAAGCCGGCCAGCACGCCGGCACCATCGCCAATGCGCGCCAGGGTCAGCCCCGCCACCAGCAGGCCGCCCAGCACCAGCAGGGTGACCTGCACGATGTCGGTCAGCGCCACCGCCTTCAATCCGCCATACAACTGGTAAACCAGCGCGAACACGCCGATCAATGCCAGCGCCAGGGTCTGGTCCATGCCGGTGACCTGGCTGACCGCGATCGATCCCAGCCACAGGATCGAGGTCAGGTTGACGAACACGTACAGCAGCAGCCAGAACACCGCCATCAGCGTGCGGATCCACGTGCCGTAACGCTGCTCCAAGAACTGCGGCATGGTGTAGATGCCGTTGCGCAGGAAGATCGGCAGGAAGAACTTGCCGACGATCAGCAGCGTCAGCGCCGCCATCCATTCGTAGGAGGCGATCGCCAGACCGATCGCATAGCCGGAACCGGCCATGCCGATGATCTGTTCGGCCGAGATGTTCGCCGCGATCAGCGAGGCGCCGATCGCCCACCACGGCAGCGACTTGCTCGCCAGGAAGTAATCCTCGGCGCTCTTGCTGTGGCCTGCCTTCTCGCGCGAGACCCACTGCGCGAGCACGAAGATGCCGGCCAGATAGACCAGCACGATCACGATATCCAACGTCGCCAAACCCACTGCACTCTCCTGTCTGGCTTTGGGGTGTGCGTCGAACGCCAGACAGGCCTGCAGAATGCCGCCGCAACGCACGGCGTGCGCCACGGCAGCGCGGCGAACCGCAGCTGCAGGCCATCCCGGCCGATCGACACGCGCGTCCCGCGGCGGCTGATGACACCACCGATCAGGGTGGCCGCTATACCGCGTCGCCGGCACTGGCGACGCAGCTGTTTGGTCTCATCTCAGGCGCGCACGCACGCCTGCGGGAATGCTGCTTACTTGACCGGGCAGTCGACGGTGACTTCGGCTTCGTTGAGCGCGCCAAGCGACACCTTGGACACCGACAGGTCCAGCGCGGCAGCGCTTTCGATGCTGGCGACCTGGGTCAGCTTGGTCACATCCGCGCCGGCCACTGCGAAGCACTTCAACGGCACGCCGACCACTTTCCACTGGCCTTGCGGCAGCGCAGCCAGGGTCTTCTGGACGTCGACACGACCACCGCACTTGTCGCCACAGCCCACGCCCAGCCACACCGGCGCGGTCACCGCGCTGTCGCGGCGCAGGGTCAGCTGCAACTGCACATCGCCGTTGCTTTCACGCGAGACGTCCACCGGCTTGGCGGACACCAGCAACACGCTGGAGGCGGTACTGCCGGACCACACCAGACGGCGCGCATCTTCCTGCGCCTTGTGGTCGACTGCGGTCATCTTCAGGCTGCCATCGGACAAGCCCACCGGCAGCGTGGTTGCCGGCATGTTGGCCTGACCGGCATTGGACAGCTGCATGGCGATGCCGAGCGCAGGCTTGCCGCGCACGAAGTACATCCCGCCTACCGACTGCTCGCCGGACACGCCGGATTCTTCCGGCAGTGCTGCCAGGTCGCCCTTGTCGGCGTAGGTCAGGCCGAAGCCGAACTTGAACTGCGGGTCGTAGTCCTTCTGGCCGACGTTATTGGCGAACTGCACGGCGGTCTTGGGCCAGGAGAAGCTGAGCTTGCCCTTGAAGTCGTTCTGCACCGAGCCATCGGCCTTGCGCAGCAGCACATCGGCAATGCCCTCGCCTTCGGAGCCCGGCAACCAGGCAGCGACGAACGCGTCGGAGGCGTTGATGTACTGATTCATCCACAGCGGACGCCCGCTCAGGAATACCGCCACCACCGGGATGCCTTCGGCCTTGAGTTTCTTGATCAGGGCCAGTTCGCTTTCGTCGCCCGGCTTGTACAACAGGGTGGCGATATCGCCCTGGAATTCGGCATACGGATTTTCGCCGAACACCACCACGGCCACGTCGGGCTTGGTCTTGTAGGCGCCATCCACGGCCAGCTCGGCGCTGCCGCCGGCGGCCTTGATCTGCTTGTCCAGGCCTTCCCAGATGGTGGTGCCGTTGGGATAGTCGCTGCGCTTGGTGCCGGTGCCCTGCCAGTTCAGGGTCCAGCCGCCGGACTGCTTGCCCATGTCGTTGGCACCGTCGCCCAGCACCAGCACGCGCTTGGTCGGATTCAGCGGCAAGATGCCGGCCTGGTTCTTCAGCAGCACCAGCGACTCACGTACCGCCTGACGGGCGATCGCACGGTGTTCCGGTGCGCCGAGCAATTCGTACTTGCCACCGAGTGGGCGCTTGGACGGCTTGCCGGCCTCGAACAGGCCCAGGCGCATCTTCACGCGCAGGATGCGGCGCACGGCATCGTCCAGACGCTCGGCCGAGATCTGCCCGGACTTCACCGCCGCCAGTTCGGTCTCGTAGATACCTTTCCAGCTGTCGGCGGCCATCGCCATGTCGACACCGGCGATGAACGAGGCCGGGCAGTTCTGGTTGGTGCAGCCCTTGACCTGGCCGTGGCCATTCCAGTCGCCGACCACGAATCCGCCGAAATTCATGCGGCCCTTGAGCACGTCGGTCAGCATGACCTTGTTGCCGTGCATCTTTTCGCCGTTGAAGCTGTTGAACGAGGCCATCACGCTCTGTGCGCCAGCGGCAATCGCAGGCGGATAGCCGGCGGCGTGGATATCGCGCATGGTGGATTCGGACACCTTGGTGTCGCCCTGGTCCTTGCCGTCGGTGGTGCCGCCGTCGCCGACGAAATGCTTCACCGACGAAATGACGTGGCTGCCGTCCAGGAACTGCGGCGTGCCCGGCACGCCCTGTACGCCTTCGACCATCTTGCCGGCAAAGCTGGCCACCACCTCCGGCGACTCGGAATAGCCTTCGTAGGTGCGGCCCCAGCGGTCGTCCTGCGGCACGGCCACGGTCGGCGCAAAGGTCCACTCCATGCCGGTGACGCGGGTTTCGGCAGCGGTGACTTCGCCGATCTTCTTGATCAGTTCCGGATTGCGCGTGGCGCCCAGGCCGATGTTGTGCGGGAACAGCGTGGCGCCGACGATGTTGCTCTGGCCGTGCACCGCATCGATGCCGAAGATGATCGGAATCGCGTTGCCGCCCTTGGAAGTGTCCATCGACGCCTCATAGAACGCGTCGGCCAGCTTCAACCATTCGGCCGGGCTAGCGTTGTACTTGCCGCCCGGATCGGAATTGCCGCCGGCCAGCACCGAGCCGATGCGGTACTTGCGCACGTCGTCCGGGGTCATGCTGGCGATATCGCCCTGGATGGTCTGGGCGACCTTCTCTTCCACGCTCATCTTGGCCATCACATCGGTGATGCGCTGCTCCAGTGCCGCGTCCTGCGGGAACGGCCACTTCCGCGACGGCCACTGGTCCGGATGGATGGCGGTCGAGGCCTCGGCAGGTGCGGCGGCCGGGGCGGTCTTGCTCGCTTCGGCAGCGGTGTCCTTGCCTTGGCAGGCGGCCAGCATCAGCACCGCAGCGGCGGTGGCCAGGCAGAGGGCGCGACGCGCGACGGGCGCGGCGGTACGACGGAGCAGCTTGTCCAAGATTCGTTTCTCCAGGGTGGTTCTCCCACGGCGATGCGTTGCGCCGCAGGCCATTAGGCGGCGTACGCTTGCGTGATTCCCCTACCCTGTCAACAACAGCTGCCCGTATGCCGAATACCGGGCAACTTATTGGCCGCGGCTATAGCATTGGAATACCGGCAGCACCTGTGAAACCGCGCAAAACCACCTGATCTGCCGCAGCGTCTGAGCGCGCGAGCAGATGCACTTTGCTGCATCGCACCACCCGCCGGTCTGACCAATGCGCAGCATCGGCGTGTCAAGGGAATCTGGCAGCGCTCGCTTGCCACCACACGTTCGAATGCAGGCCAACGGGTGAGCCTGCTGTCAAACAACCGTCATACCAGCGGCCTAGCGTGACCGGCTTGCCGATGCGCCACGGCCATCGTTGATCGTCGCCTTTGCCTGGAGTTTCGATGTCCCCCTCCCCCGACCCCTCCCGTCGTCGCCTGATGCAATTGCTGGCGGCCGTCCCCCTATTGCCGCTCGGCAACGCCAGCGCTGCCGCCCTGCAACAGCTTGGCGGTGCGGCGTGGGCCGCGCGCCCGCTGCGGCCGTCGGACAACCCGACCCGCCTGGTCTCGGCCACCTTCCACGGCATGCCGGCGCCGAGCCTGGCCGATCCGGCGGCAATGGCCACCACCACGGTCGGTTCGGCCCTCAGCGTGACCCGCAGCGACGGCAGCACGCAGCGGTATGCGCTGGCCTACCACCCGTTCTTCATTACCGGCGATCAGGTGCCGGACGGCAACGGCGGCACCGTGCTGGCGGGCGGGTACTACGACATCCAGCATCGCCCGATCATCGACCGCTCCAAACCCGGTGCCGAGCGTCCGTTCTTTTCCGATTGCCCGGACGGCTCCTCGCTATTGACCCTGCCCAATGCCAAGGTGCCAGGCGTCAAGGGCAACCATGTGTTCGCAGTGGTGCAGTTCGAATACACCACCCGCGACCAGGCCGGCAACGACACCAACCGTCACCTGCCTGCGCCGATCGCGGTGCTGACGCTGGACCAGGACCCGGCCACCGGCAAGCTGTCGCTGGTGAAGTACCACAACGTCGACACCGCACCGGTCCATGGGCTGTGGACCACCTGCGGCGCCAGCCTGTCGCCGTGGAATACCCACCTGTCCAGCGAAGAGTACGAACCCGATGCCACCGCGCTGGCCGGCAACACCCAGTTCCGCAGCTACAGCACGCATCTGTACGGCGACCCGGAGAAAGCCAACCCGTACCACTACGGCCATCTGCCGGAGATCACCGTGCACCCGGACGGAACGGGGAGCGTGCGCAAGCACTACTGCCTGGGCCGCATCTCGCACGAGCTGGTGCAGGTGATGCCCGACCAACGCACCGTGCTGATGGGCGACGACGCGACCAACGGCGGGCTGTTCATGTTCATTGCCGACCGCAAGGCGGATCTTTCCGCCGGCACCTTGTATGTCGGCAAGTGGCACCAGACTTCGGGCGTCGGACCGGGCGCGGCCACGCTGCGCTGGATCAAGCTCGGCCACGCCACCAGCGCCGAGATCCAGGCCATGGCCGACCGTCTCACCGCTGCCGACATCCTCGACGTGCACCTGAGCGACCCGAGCGATGCTTCGTTCACCAAGATTCCGTTCAACGGCACCTTCAACTGGATCCGCATCAAGCCCGGCATGGAGAAGGCCGCCACGTATCTGGAAACCCATCGCTATGCCGCGCTGGCCGGCGGCAGCCTGGGCTTCACCAAGCTCGAAGGCACCACCGTCAACGCGCGCGACAAGGTCGCCTACATGGCCATGTCCTATATCGTCACCAGCATGCTCAACGGCTCGGGCGATGTGAAAGTGCAGGGTCCGGAAGCTGGCGCGGTGTATGCCCTGAACCTGCGCGGCGGCCAGCGCGATAGCCAAGGCGCGCCGATCCACAGCGATTGGGTGCCGATCGACATGGCCGCCCCGGCCGCCCTCACCGGCCACAACCTGGCCAAGGCCGACGCGCTGGGCAACCTGGCCGACCCGGAACGGATCGCCAACCCGGACAACCTCAAGTTCTCCGAATCGCTGCGCACCTTGTTCATCGGCGAAGACAGCAGCCTGCACGTCAACAATTTCCTGTGGGCCTACAACGTGGACAGCGGCACGCTGACGCGCGTGCTGTCGGTGCCGGCGGGCGCCGAATCGACCGGCCTGCATGCGGTCGACGAGATCCACGGCTGGACCTATGTCATGAGCAACTTCCAGCATCCCGGCGACTGGGAAAGCCCGTTGCACGACACCGTCAAGGCCACGCTGGATCCGCTGGTCCGCGCCAACTACAAGGATCGCTTCGGTGGCGCGGTGGGTTATCTCACCGGCGACCCGGTGGCAGTGCAGTTGAGCAAGGCGTAAGCGTCGCCGTTTCCAGGTACGGCGCTGCATGACGCAACAGCCGACACGTGCAGCGGGGCATTCCCGCTGCTGTCGCATCCCGGTAGCAGCGCACCTGGGCGGGAGGAGCGTTGCCGATATGGACTGTCGCGCCCGGGTGCGCTCCTCCGGGTAAGGTCGATGGGTGTCTGGCCGCGTCGGTGAGACGGATCAAAGCATAAGCGCCTGAGCAAGCGACTCAGGACTGCCGCAACTCCAGCGCTGCCATCACGATGGGCTTGGCCCAATCGGGTACCTGCGCCAGTTCGTCCGGCGTTTGCGGGTAATGCAGGCCGCTGCGGTCCAGTTCCAGCACCAGTATGGGCGATGCCTGAGCTGCGGCATCGGCCGATGCGCTGTTGTCGTAGACATGCAGCACTGCCAGGTGAGGCAGCAAGGCAATCAGGTTGGCACGCGAGGCGTCGTAACGCTCGCGGATCTTGTGCTCGGGAATGGCATGACCGCCGGCCGCAACCCGCGCCGCCACGCGCTCGATATGCAGGTCCACGGTCGCCAACCCGCAAAACCAGACCGCGACCGTGTGCTGCGCGCAGGCCTCGCGCAGCAGGCGCGGAATGGTCGCGCCCAGCGTGGTTTCGAAGGCGAAATCGCTGCCATCGGCCATGGCCTGGCGCAGCCGCCGTACGCCTTCCTGCCAGGCCTGCGCGTTCGCTTCTGCAGGCGCCCAGCCCTGTTCCACCAAGTCCCTGGTGAAGGCGTCCGGGTTGAACCAGGTGGCGCCGTCCTATTGCAGAAACCGGCCCAGTAACGAACTCTTGCCCGCGCCATTGACGCCGGCCAGCACCAGAAGATTACCCATCGCTTACAGCGACGGGCCCAGGGTGACCTTGCGGCCGCGGCGTGCCGGTGTGGCGATCGCCTTGGCCAGGCCCGCACCCTCAGTCGCCCCCGCAAGATGCGCGTCGAACTTCGCCTGCAGTGCCTGCAGCGACTGCGCGCGCGCCGAGGTTGCGGCCGCCGCACTGGCCTGATTGACCAGGCGCCGATACTCCTCGGCATCCACCACCACCGCTTCGGGATGATTGTGGTTGGTGATCACCACTGCCCCGTGCGAGCGCACCTTGCGCATCAGGCTGGGCCAGCCCTTTACCTTGATGTCGGCAGCGGGGGATTTTTCGAGCTCGGGCAGATCCTGGAAGCGCGACATGGGGAAATCCGGGGCGAAGTGCTGGCGATCAGCCTACTCCCAAATTCCCAATTTAGGAAATTTGTCCATTTTGTCCAAACAATCCGGTCGATCATGCCGTCCAAAACAAAAACGGGGCCCGCAGGCCCCGGTTTTTCAAGCGCGATGCGCACATGCTCAGCCGCGCAACTTGTTCAGCAGCTCGCGCGTCACCGGGTCGGCCACATCGGCAGATTCGCCCTTCAGCGCCGGCAGCAACTGGCTGGCCAGCTGCTTGCCCAGCTCCACGCCGAACTGGTCGAACGCATTGATGCCCCACATCACCGATTGCACGTAGACGCTGTGCTCGTACATCGAGATCAGCGCGCCCAGCGCCTGCGGGGTGAGCGCATCGAGCAGGATCACCGTGCTCGGGCGGCCGCCCGGGTAGCTGCGGTGCGGGTCGCTACTGTCCTGCCCGTTGGCCAGCGCCTCGGTCTGCGCCAGCACATTGGCCATCAGCGCAGTATGGTTTTCCGCGTACGGGTCGTCGTTGTGCACGGTGCCGATGAAATCGGCCGGCACCACGCTGGTGCCCTGATGCAGCGCCTGGAAGAAGCTGTGCTGCACATCGGTGCCGGCACCACCCCACCACACCGACACGGTGTCGCTGTCCACCGCCGAGCCATCGAGCTTGACGCGCTTGCCCAGGCTCTCCATCACCAGCTGCTGCAGGTAAGCCGGCAGCAGTGCCAGGCGCTGGTCGTAGGTCATCACCGCGTGCGTGGCGCTACCGAGCAGGTTGCGGTTCCACACTGCCGTCAGGCCATGCAACACCGCAACGTTTTCTTCCAGCGGCGTGTTGAGCACATGTGCATCGAACTGCGCGGCGCCTTCCAGCAGTTGTTCGAAACGCTCGAAACCAATGGCCAATGCAATCGGGAAACCCACTGCCGACCACAGCGAGTAGCGCCCGCCCACCCAGTCCCACATCGGCAGCACGCGGCCGGGTGCGATGTCGAAGGCCTTGGCGGCACGCTCGGGGTTGGCACTGACCGCGTACAGCCGCTCGCTGCCACCGAGCCAGGCATGCAGGATGCTGCCGTTGAGCAGGGTTTCCTGGGTGCCGAAGGTCTTGGAGATCAGGATGCCGGCGGTGCGTGCCGGATCCAGCGTGGCCAGCGTGCGCTGCATCGCCGCACCATCGACGTTGGAGACGAAATGCACGCGCAAGCGCGCTCCGGCCACCGGACGCAAGGCATCGGCCACCAGCCGCGGGCCCAGGTCCGATCCACCGATGCCGACACTGACGATATCGGTGACCTCGGTCGCTTCCAGCTGCTGGATCAGCGCGCCCATGCGCTGGCGCACGTCGGCAGCGGTGGCATACGCCTCCGATGCCACCGCTGCGTCGGTCAAATCGCCGCGCAACGCGGTATGCAGGGCCGCGCGCTGTTCGGTGACATTGACCTGCTCGCCACGGAACAGGCGCTGGAACGCGCCGGAAAGATCGCGCGCGCGCGCGATGGCGAACAGCGCATCGAGCGCGGCGCGGTCATACTTCTGCCGCGCGAAGTTGAAATACAACGGACCGACTTGCCTGGCGTATTGCGTCGGCCGCTGCGGCTCGGCGGCAAGCAATGCGGGGATGGCAGCGCCGCGCAGGCGCTGGGCGTGGGCGTGAAGCGCGTCGAATCCGTTGGTGTGTGTCATGCGGCCTGCGTGGGGATGCTGTGGTTGGTGTGGGAGATCGCGTTGTGCGCGTTCACATATACCAGATTGGGCTTGAAGGTCTTGGCTTCGTCTTCGCTCATGCTGGCGAACGCCGCCACGATGATCAGATCGCCCACCTGCACGTGACGCGCAGCGCCACCGTTGAGCGACATGATGCCGCTGCCGTCTTCGGCGCGGATGGCATAGGTGCTGAAACGCGCACCGTTGGTGACGTCCCAGATGTGGACCTGTTCGAATTCGCGGATGCCGGTCGCTTCCAGCAGCAGGCCGTCGATGGCGATCGAGCCTTCGTAGTTGAGCTCGGAGTGGGTGACGGTGGCGCGGTGGATCTTGGCTTTCAGCAGGGACAGGTGCATGGACGGAAGGCAACGACAAAAGGAAAGCCGGCATTTTAGCGGAAAGCGCCCGTCCCCACCGGTTTGCGCTGCGGCCGGTGGTGAGGGCTTCAGGCCTGCGCAGCACGCACAACCGCGCGCCCGGTTCGCTGGCGCTGCCGGACGGCTCCGACGGCGCGTCGGCCTGCTCAGAATTCCAGGTTGTCGATCAAGCGCGTGTTGCCCAACCGGGCCGCGATCAAGGCCACGCGCGCGCCGGTGTGGCTGTCGCCCGGCTCGCTGAGGTCAGGCAGCCGCACCACCGCGTAATCGACCCTGAAACCGGCCTGTTCCAGCGTGTGGCTGGCCGCATCTTCCACCTGCGCACGCGGCGTGCCGGCGGCATAGCTGTCGCGCATCTGCAGCAGCACCTTGCGGATCGTGCCCGAGATCGGGCGATCTTCCGCCGACAGATACTGGTTGCGCGAGCTCATCGCCAGGCCATCGGCCTCGCGCACGATGCTGCCGCCCAAAATTTCGATCGGAAACGCCAGGTCGGCCACCATCTGCCGGATCACCGCCAACTGCTGGTAATCCTTCTTGCCGAAGGCGGCCACGTCCGGCTGCACCTGGTTGAACAATCGCGCCACCACGGTGCACACGCCATCGAAATGCCCGGGCCGGCATTCGCCTTCCAGCACATCGCTGACGCCGGGCGCATGGATCGGTGTGGCCAGCGCGGTGCCGAGCGGGTACATGGTGTCCACGTCCGGCAGCCACAGCGCATCGCAACCGGCGTCTTCCAGGCCGCGCAGGTCGGCCTCGGGCGTGCGCGGGTAGCGCGCAAAATCTTCATTCGGTCCGAACTGGGTCGGGTTGACGAACACGCTGGACACCACGCGGTCGGCGTACTGGCGCGCCAGCATCACCAGCGAATAATGCCCGGCGTGCAGGTTGCCCATGGTGGGCACCAGCGCCACACGCAAGCCCTCGCGCTTCCAGCCATTGACCAGGGCGCGCAGTGCGGAAAGATCGGTCAGGGTCTGGATCATGCGGCGTATGCATGCTCTGCATCGGGAAAGCTGCCGTCGCGCACCGCCTGTGCATAGGCGCGCACCGCGCCGGCAACCGAGCCGCCCTCGGCCAGAAAATCCTTGACGAACTTGGGCCGGCGGTGGCCACTGTCCAGCCCAAGCATGTCGTGCATCACCAGCACCTGGCCGTCGCAACCGGGGCCGGCACCGATGCCGATGGTGGGCACGCTGAGGTCGGCACTGATCTGCGTGGCGATCGGCGTCGGCACGCATTCCAGCACCAGCAGGCTCGCACCGGCGTCGACCACGGCCTGCGCGCCACGACGCAGCTGCTCGCCAGCCTCGCCGCGGCCCTGCACCTTGTAGCCACCGAACCGCAGCACCGATTGCGGGGTCAGGCCCAGGTGCGAGCAGACCGGGATCTCGCGCTCGACCAGGTAACGGATGACCTCCAGCTTGTGCCCGGCGCCTTCGATCTTGACCATCTCCGCGCCAGCCTGCAGCAGCTGGGTGGCGGCGTCCAATGCACGCTCAGGCGTGGCGTCGGCCTGGAACGACAGGTCGGCCACCAGCAAGGCGCGATCGAGCGCACGGGCCACCGAGGCCGTGTGGTAGACCATGTCGGCGGTGGTCACCGGCAAGGTGGAATCGTGCCCCTGCACCACCATGCCGAGCGAATCGCCGACCAGGATCAGGTCCACGCCATTGGCGTCGAAGGTGCGCGCAAAACCGGCGTCGTACGCGGTCAACATGACCAGTTTTCGACCCTCGCGCTTGGCCTGCGCCAAGGCGGGCACGGTCCAGGGCTTGCTGTCGGCGTGGCTGCTCATGAAGTCATTACGTGGGGTGATAAGCCGGCCATTATCTACCCAATCGGCTCCAGCCCGCAGGTATCGATGGCGTGCAGGGCGCGCCGCACTGTTCCATGCCCCGGAATGATCGCCTCCGGCGCCAGCTCCGACAGCGGCAGCAGGGCGAAGGCGCGCGCGTGCAGATGCGGATGCGGCACCTGCAGCTGCGGCAGGTCGATCACCTGGTCGGCGTACAGCAGCAGGTCCAGGTCGAGCGTCCGCGGGCCCCAGCGCTCGCCGGCGCGACGCTCGCGGCCGAACGCCTGTTCGATGCCGAGCAAGGCCTCCAGCAGCGGCAGCGGCGCAAGCTCGGTACGCAGCTGGGCCACGGCATTGATGAAATCGGGCTGGTCTTCGCGGCCCCAGGCCGGCGTGCGATACAAGCGCGAAGCGGCGATCAGCGTGGTCTGCGGCACGGCGCCCAGCGCGGCGATGGCCGCGCGCACGCTGGCCTCGGCCTGGCCCAGGTTGGCACCCAGGCCAACAAAGGCGGTCTGCATGCCCTACTCGCCGGCCGGTGCGCCGGTCCGACGGCGGCGTCGGCGACGCTTGCGCGGTGCGCCCTCATCGCTGTCGTGGTCGGCCTGCGCCGATTCGATCGCATCCACCAGCTCCTGGCCGGAGGACTTCTGCGCCTCGCGCCAGAACTCCACATCGGCGGCGTGGTCGGCCGATGCGAACTGACGCAGCACCAGGAAATCGAATGCCGCGCGGAAGCGCGGATGCGACAAGGTGCGAAATACCCGCTTGCGCTGACGCGAGGAGAAACGCGTCTGCAGTAACCAGATTTCCTGCATCGGCAGCGAGAAACGGCGCGGCAACGCGACGCGCTCCAACTGATGCAAGGTGACGCGATCGGCCGCGCGGCGCTGCGCATCCTCCGGTTGCACGCCTTGCGCCTGCAGCCCCATCAAGGTGCGGCAGAACGCCGGCCACAGCAGCAATGCAAACAGGAAGGCCAGCGACACCGGCTCGTCGTTGGCCACGCGTGCATCGGTATTGCGCAGGCCTTCCAGCACCATGGCGCGCAACGCGCCACTGCGGTTGGACTTCAATGCCGCCGCGCTTTCCGGAAACAACGCGCTGAGCAGGCCGTAACGCTCCAGACCTTCGAAGCTGGCCACACCGTGCCCAGACAGGAACAGCTTGAGAATTTCTTCGAACAACCGCGCAGGCGCAGCTTCGGACAGCAGCCCGGCCAGACGCGGAATGGGTTCGGCGGTGCCGGCTTCGATGTCGAAATTCAACTTGGCCGCCAGACGCACCGCGCGCAGCATGCGCACCGGGTCTTCCTGGTAACGCAACTGCGGGTCGCCGATCAACTTCATCAGGCGCGCCTGCACGTCTTCGAAGCCGCCGCAGTAATCGCGCACCGAGAAATCCTCGATGGCGTAATACAAGGCATTGCAGGTGAAGTCGCGGCGGATCGCATCGTCCTCGATGGTGCCGTAGACGTTGTCGCGCACCAGCCGGCCGTTATCGAGTTCGCGGTCGCCGCTGCCATCGTCGACATTGGCGCGGAAGGTGGCCACTTCGATGATTTCGCGACCGAACACCACATGTGCCAGACGGAAACGGCGGCCGATCAGGCGACAGTTGCGGAACAGCGCCTTGACCTCTTCCGGCGTCGCGTCGGTGGCCACGTCGAAATCCTTCGGGTGGCCGCCAACCAGCAGGTCGCGGACCGCACCGCCGACCAGATAGGCACCAAAGCCCGATTCGCGCAGGCGGTACAACACGCGTAACGCGTTGGGGCTGATGTCCTTGCGCGAGATGGTGTGCTGGTCGCGTGGAATGACGCGCAGCGTGAACGGAGATGTAACTGAGGGTTCGATGATGGCGCTTCCGTCTTGTGTTGCAGGATTGCCCAACGGCTATTACCTCACTATACTAGCGCGCTGCACAAGACGTGACAAAAGCGCTCCCTTCGTCTAATGGTTAGGACGTGGCCCTCTCAAGGCTAAAACAGGGGTTCGAGTCCCCTAGGGAGCACCACGATCGGTCTGACTGCTAAACGCCAGAGCCCCGCAATGCGGGGCTTTTGCGTTGTAGCGCAGGCACTCGCACATGCGTTGGTCTGTGTGGCATCGGGCAGGCCGCAACCATCTCGGTCTCATCTCCTGGCCTGGGCAGGACCACCGGCCCCAGGAAGTAGTCGAGGTTGGTTGCCGCCGATAGGGCGCCGGATTCCATCTGACGCCTCCAACGCGGCAGCGCTTGTCGGGATGCAATACGGGCCACGCCTCTCACTGCGCGGCAGCCAAGCGCATGCAGATTCGCCGGCATCACACCGCAAGCGTTCGACGATGTGTCGATCTCAGGAATGCGGCTCAGATCAGCCACATCAGCACGAGAAGAACGGACCTCATCGCGGCGCGCTCGGCGGTGCGCGTTCGCTGCGCAGCGACGTGAGTCGACGTGTTGTGTCTATGCACCATGCGTGCCGACCGCCTTGGGAATTTGCAGTGCATCGCGTCTGCTCACGTGGTTGTCGGTCCAAGCACCACTTCGTCGCTGCCGGTTTCGGCGACGGCGTCGTGGGCATGCAGGCTTTCCAGATGGCGTACCGCTACATGAAAGGCCGCGTAGTGCTCTGCCAGCGGCTTGCGCAGGCGTCGCGCCGCATCTTCGACATACATCAGGTTTGCGCCATTCAGGCGCGCAAATGCCTGTTCGTCGGGTCGCCGCACTGCTGCCTGCACCGGCGTCGCCAACGCCTGCTCGCACAGACCGACCAGTTGCTGGATGGCCAATTGCTGCGCATCGGCGGGCAGCTCGACGCGTACCTGCGCTACGCTGCGTTGGCTATGCGGCGTGGCGTAGGTACCGTGGTCCTGCAGCCATTGAATAACATCGCGCAGCGGCAGCGTATCGCGCCCGGCATGTTGCTGAACGAATGCATCACTCAGCAGCTGCCGCGACAAGGCTGCCGAACAGGGGCAGGTGGAGGCGTACAACACCTCGACCTGGAGCTGGATCGTGGTGCGCCCTGCCCTGCATTGCGCGGCGATGTGCACCGGATAGGCACGCCAGCCACTCAGTCCCTCACTGCGCAATGCCGGCGTGCGTAACATCAGTTCGAAGCTGAGCGTCAGCCGAGCGGCGCGGCTCGCGCAATCGGCATGGCTGTCGATCAGCGCCTGCAATAACTGCGAGAGCATGGCCGGCGACAATAGCTGCTGCAGATGCGTATCCAGCAGGCGGTACAGCCGCGACATGTGGATGCCTTTCAGCTCTGCCCGCGGCAGATCGACCTGCACGCTGGCGCGCGCGGCAAGCTGGCTGCCACCGGTCTCCAACTGCACGGGAATGGCGATGTCCTGCATGCCCACCCATCGCAGGGGCGCGCTCAGCGTTGATGGTTCAGTCACAGCAACATCGGGAAGCGTAGCGGACATCGGGGTCTCGTCGAAGATAAAGGTGACGACCGCGCCTCAGGCGCGGCCAGGAAACGCAGCGAAGTAGTCGTCGATTCCCGCATGCAATGTCTGCGCGAGTTCGTCCTGATGCGTATCGCTGCACAGGCGGCTGCAATCGTCGCGATTGCTCATGAAGCCGGTTTCTACCAGCAGCGACGGAATGTCCGGCGACTTCAACACCGCAAAACCGGCCTGCCCCACCTGGTTTTGATGCAGGCGCGTCACCTGCTGCAGGCGCTCCAACATCAACGTACCGAATGCCAGGCTGCTGGCGATGGTGCCACTCAGCGACAGATCGGCCAGCACCTGCGACAACACCGGATTGCTTGGCACCCGCAGCCGGCGCGCGGTATCGCCCATGTCGTCGGCAGCGTTTTCGCTATCGGCGATCCAGCGCGCCAGCGCGGAGCTGGCGCCGGTCTGCGACAGCGCAAAGACCGAGGCGCCGCGCGCTTGGCGCGTTGGTGCGGCATCGGCATGGATGGAGACGAACAGGTCCGCATTGTGGCGATGCGCGATAAACACGCGCTCGTGCAGCGGCACGAAGCGGTCATCGCTGCGGATCATGGTCGGCCGGTAGCGCGCATCGGACGCCAGGCGTTGATGCAGCCGCCCGGCCACCGCCATGGCCACATGTTTTTCGTAGCGCGCATCGCCACTGACCGCCCCCGGGTCCTTGCCGCCGTGGCCGGCATCGATGGCGACCACGTAGGGATGCAGGCGTGAGCGGGTCGGCTCCGTCCGCCCCGTCGGCGCTGCCGCTGCAGCGGCGTCGCTCGTGGACAACGCGACGCTGCCAGTGGCAGCAAGCTCCACCACTAGCGCGCCACCTTCCCAGTGCATGTTGGTCGAACATGGTTGCTGGAGGTCGATCACGACGCGCAGACCATCCAGATGTGGCGCGCTACGTATGCGGGCCACCGCAGCACCGGCAGGCATCGGATCGATGCGCGGCGACTGCGACGACACGCCAGCCAGGTCGATGACAACCCGCTCGGGATCGGTCAACCGGAAACTGCGATAGGCAACCTGCGCGCCCAGTTCCAGCCGCAGGCGCAGCGACTGGCCCTGCTGCTGCACGCTGCACCCCCGCAGGACGGGAAGTCCTTGTGCAGCCCCCAACGCCGGCAGAAGCATCAACGCGGCAGCGCCTCCCTGTAGCAGGTGACGGCGCTTCATGCCTGCACCTCAAAATCCAAGCAATCGACCCGACACAGCGGACGGCAGCACCGACTGCGGCGCGATTCCAGACAACACATCCAACACAAGGGGAGGCAGGACACGGGAGGCAAGACTGCGCGGCAACGGACAAGTGTTATAAAGTAACATCAATTCAGCGAAAGCAACTCAGCTCTTCCCATCCTGCGCTCTTGCGTTCATTTTTTCGCCCCAAGCTTGGAAGGCGCGGCCATCCGCCATGCCGAAATGTCTTTATCACTGCGACGAATCGATTGCGCACAGACGATGACCACGCTGTTCCCAGGCGACTCGCGACTGTCGTGCATTTATATAGCAACCTAATAACCTCTACGCGGGCGTGTCACGCACTATTCGAATAACCCGCTATTTTCTGCAAAGTTATATGACTGTAAAAATCCAACATTTCAAATTTCCATAACCGCGTCACCAACGAAATGAACAGCAATGACCCCAATCTATGACAACCTGTCAGCCCTCGGCATTTCACACAATATACAAATAAGAAGACAGCAAGAACTACGAAGGTGAACTCAGAAGGGCTGACACCTACACAAGTGTCAACACATTGACACAAGGCAAGTGCAATGAATTTTGACTTAGCCACTTACGAAGCTACGGAGAAACACGTACCGTAGGCGTGCCTGAATTGCAGGCGAATGTTTCCCGTACACGGGAGAAGGCGAAGTCATGGAAGTGAAGGCAAAGCTGGCATTTAAGACCCTAGGTGCCGTCGCCGTCGCGATACTGGCGGGCACCGGATCAGCAATTGCATGCTGTCCAGGCGATGGAACAGTTGCCACGCTGGCTGCCACGGGCCTGGGCGAGTCCGTGCCCCAAGCAACCAATCTAGCGGTAGATCCGGCATGGCGGATCTATGAATTTGAACGCGAGGGCATGCTGTACCTACAGATTAACGATGCAACTGGCGTAGTGCGTGGCGCGGTTGGTCGCGCAGGCGAGGTCCTGTGGGTGCTGCCGATGGGCAAGGACGTCAGTCGTGTGACGGTCTCGACGTTGACGGTCCCAACGCTCGCACAATTGGTTTATCAGACCAACAATTTCACGGTGCATCTCATCCCGGGCACCGCTGGAGAGCGCTGGATTGTCACACGGACGAAGTGATCGAAACTGGCTCGGCGACTAGCAGACTGAGGATTCGCGCATGGCGGCGGCGAAACATACCGCCATGCGCTTTTAGTCGCGTCCGCAATTCAGTACTCGCTTCAGTTGTGTCCCGCTGCAGTGGATCCAGCAATGAGCTATCCGCGAAGATCCTGATGACAATACCCTGTGAACCACCACTTTTCCATGTGCGAGCTTGCACAAGGTGCCGCTCGGCTTGTGGAAGCATTTCGAACGCGTTGAGCGCGCACCTATACGCGGCCAGCTGCAAGCCAAGTGATAGATCGCCACAATGACCACGCAGCGCGTGATGAATCTCAGTGTTATAGAACCGTGCCAGCACGGGTGAGCGCAGCGCCTGGTACACGCCATGCGTCTCGATTTCTAGCGGATATAACCCAGCGACATATTCATGCAGCAGGCGCGACTCGATGACTCCTGCCCTGGTCATCTCCATGGCTGCTGCGTGATGCCCACGCTCACGCAGCTGAGCAACGCAATCCTTGCGCAATCGATTTATATGAACGTTTATATCGGAATAATCCACCACGCGATTGCGGAGGGTGCGCTCTGCAGCCAGATAGCCCGCCTGAGCAAACTGCAAAGCGTCCAGTTGTGCCTGCTCCTGGTTCCCTGCCTGCGTGTAGGCAAAGGCCAACCTTGAACCAAGGACGAAGAGTCCCGTCGCAAGCACCGCAATCAGTAGCTGAACACTGAACAATTCGGAGTCATATGCGGCGATTCCGTACTTGGACCCAGACAAGGCCGCAATGAGGTTTGCCAGCAATGCGCCAGCCGCGGCTCCCCGCCAGCCATGACGGAGCGTCACAACAATTGCCGGCCCAATAAGCGACACCATCAAAACCTGTCGCAGCAGTGGCTCAGGGACAACATTGGCAGTGCAAAACAATGCCGCCATCGCAAATCCGGCAAATGCACTGTCACGCACCAAATCGTCACGAAGATAGCCTTCAGCACGCCGGTACCAAAGCAAACCCGGCAGCAAGAACATCAAAATGCCGAGATACGAACCCAACCAGGTTCTCAACAGAATCTCAAGGGGAGAGCTGGCTATGGGGCCACCGAGCGCGGCATTGAGCGCCATGCCACACAGCGTGCTCCACAAAGCGAGAATCGCCATGATGGGAAGAATTCGATTGCGGGTAATGACGTCCGGTGTATGACGGCGAATTGCCGAGACAGCCAGGGCGACCGCAGGCGCGAGTAAAAACGGACTCAGGTATGCCCACATCGGGGCGTAATCCCTTGTCTCCAAAATCGGGACACGCAACCAGAGCATTGCGGCGGCATCGCCCACCAAGAGAAACGGCCAACGACGGTATGGCATAAATAAAAGCGACGCAGCTCTCAAGCCAGCCGGCAGGTACCATTGATCGACAGACAGATGCCAGACAAGCAGATAGACAACGCAATAACCCAGACTTAGCAGAAGCCCTTCAGCCAGCTCTCTTGCAACTGCCATACAACCACTCCCTGGTTCGTCGACGAATTTTGCCTAGTGTGAAGCCATTTGCCATACCGCGTATAGCTGAAGCGCACAGATCGCGAGAGTGATCAGCGCAACCGCCCTTCGTGCCATCCCTGGCCAACGTCCTTGCACTTCAGTGGTGCAATCGGTGGCTGTCGTAACTTTGCCCGTCACCTAACTCATTCAACGAAAGAGGCCGCGCAATGCGCGGCCTTTTTCGTCTTCGATGCCGATATCGGCACAACCGGGCCATCAGCCCTCCATCTGCTCCAGCTCCTTGCCCTTGGTCTCGTAGACGTATTTGAGCACGAAGAACACCGAGATGAAGGCGGCGACGGTGTAGATGCCGTAGGCACCGGCCAGACCGATACTGCCAAGCAGGATCGGGAAGCTGACGGTGATGGCGAAGTTGGAGGTCCACTGCGCGGCACCGGCAATGGCCAGGCCCGAGCCGCGGATCTGGTTGGGGAACATTTCGCCCAGCATCACCCACATCACCGGGCCCCACGAGGCGTTGAAGAACACCACGTAGACGTTGGCGGCCACCAGCGCGAGCATGCCCATGGCATCGGACATCGCAAGCTTGCCGTTGGGATCCAGCGAGGCGGTGGCGAACGCGTAAGTCACCAAGGCCAGCGAGACGGCCATGCCGGCCGAGCCGATCCACAGCAGCGGCTTGCGGCCGATCTTGTCCACCAGCATCACCGTGACCAGGCAGGCGCCGATGCTGAGGCCGCCGGAGAGCACGTTGATCAACAGCGCATCCTGCTCGGAGAAGCCCACTGCCTGCCACAACACCGCGCCGTAATAGAACACCACGTTGATGCCGACCAGTTGCTGGAACACCGCCAGGCCAATGCCGATCCAGACGATGGGGCGGATCTTGCCGGTAGCCTTGTTGATGAGGTCGGAGAACTTGGGCTTGTGCTGGTCGGCCGCCATCGAGGCGGAAATCTCGCCCAGCTTGGTCTGCGCGGCGGCGTTGCCGTACAGGCGCTTGAGCACCACCAGCGCCTGCTCGCGGCGACCCTTGACCACCAGATAGCGCGGGCTTTCCGGGATGACCAGCAGCAGCAACAGGAACAGCAGCGACGGAATCGCCTGCATCCAGAACATCCAGCGCCATGCGGCCTGCCCGGCCCAGAGCGGCTCGGTGGAAGCACCTGCAGCGTTGGCCAGCAGATAGTTGCTCAGGAATGCGCAGAACAGTCCGCTGATGATGGCGATCTGCTGCATCGTGGCGAGCCGGCCGCGATAGCGCGCCGAGGCGACCTCGGCGATGTAGGCCGGCGAAATGACGCTGGCCGCGCCCACCGCAAAGCCGCCCATCACGCGCGCAAAGATGAAAAAGGCAGAGCTGTGCGAGGCGCCGGCCCCGATGGCCGAGAGCAGGAACAGCGCCGCGGAAATGATCAGGACCGCGCGGCGGCCCCAGCGGTCGGCCAGGCGGCCGGCAAAGAAGGCGCCGATGGCGCAGCCCAGCAGCATCGAGGCGACCTCGAAGCCGGTCTCGGCAGCGGTGGACTGGAAGGTCTGTTTCAGGCCGTCGACGGTGCCATTGATCACGCCGCTATCGAAGCCGAACAGGAAGCCACCGATCGTGGCCACACAACTAATCAGGATGATGAAACGGGTGTTCTCGCCGGCATCGGGGGCGCCGTCAATGGAAACACTGGACATGGGTTCACCTGGGAACATGCAAGGGAGCGTCCACGGGGGTGGCCGCCATCGGCCGGCGACGCAATGCGCCGCCGGCCACGGGACATCAACGCGTCAGATACTGATTG
>NZ_JAGHWR010000010.1:0-44810 GCF_017746155.1 Xanthomonas sp. D-36-1 | reverse complement strand
CACACGCTTTTACGAATAGCCCTTTTAAATCTATAAATAACTTAAGAGCTTTGTGGTGATGGTAGGGGCAGATTTTGCGTAGAAACATACCAAGTGATTGTTTGTAAAGGAAATTGAGGGTTCGAAACCCTGTGCTTATCGCCCTGTTTTCCCATCCAGAAGCTGTGGATAAGCAGAAGCACCTCCATAGACCATGTTTTTATCCACATGTTATCCCCTGCCTGTCCAGTCAGTCCTGGGGGCCATGTCTGCACAGGTTTCATGCCGATCCCGTATCCTTCGACCCGACCGGCATGCCGGATTACAGCCCAGAGCACACCGATCGATGCATGTAGTGAGGTTGTCCATTCATCGGCTGCGCCGGTTTCAAACCGTCGAGCTTCATCCCTCCAGTGCCTTGAATCTGCTGACCGGCGACAACGGCGCAGGCAAGACCAGCGTGCTCGAAGCGCTGCACCTGATGGCCTACGGCCGCAGTTTCCGCGGGCGCGTCCGTGACGGTCTGATCCAACAAGGCGCCAACGACCTCGAAGTCTTCGTGGAATGGAAAGAAGGCGGCGGCGCTGCGGGCGAACGGACGCGTCGAGCTGGCTTGCGTCATAGCGGGCAGGAATGGACAGGGCGTCTGGACGGGGAAGATGTGGCTCAAGTTGGCTCTCTTTGCGCTGCGCTGGCCGTGGTGACGTTCGAGCCCGGCAGCCATGTATTGATCAGTGGCGGTGGTGAACCCCGCCGCCGTTTCCTGGACTGGGGCTTGTTCCACGTGGAACCCGATTTCCTAACCTTGTGGCGCCGCTACGCACGGGCACTCAAACAACGCAACGCGTTGCTGAAACAAGGCGCGCAGCCACGCCTGCTGGACGCATGGGACAACGAACTTGCCGAATCCGGCGAAAACCTGACGTCCCGGCGCATGCGCTATCTGGAACGCCTGCAGGACCGGATGGTTCCAGTGGCAGATGCCATCGCGCCAGCGCTGGGACTGTCTGCGCTGACGTTCGCCCCGGGCTGGAAGCGCCACGAGGTCTCGCTGGCAGATGCCCTCCTGCTTGCGCGCGATCGCGATCGCCAGAACGGCTATACCTCGCAAGGCCCGCACCGCGCAGATTGGATGCCCAGCTTCCTCGCACTCCCGGGCAAGGATGCGCTGTCCCGGGGACAGGCCAAGCTCACGGCCCTTGCCTGTCTGCTCGCACAGGCCGAGGACTTCGCCTTCGAACGCGGCGAATGGCCGGTCATCGCCCTGGATGATCTGGGTTCGGAACTGGACCGGCATCATCAGGGGCGCGTGCTGCAGCGGCTTGCTTCCGCGCCGGCGCAGGTGCTCATCACCGCAACCGAGACCCCGCCGGGCCTTGCAGACGCCGCTGCACGATTGCAGCAGTTCCACGTGGAACACGGCCAGATTGCACGACAGGTAGCGGCCAACTGAGCCGCAACGGCCGGCACGGGCCGACTGGTATAATTTGTTCGCTATCCCCCTTTTCTCACGGCGCGGAGCGGCGATCGCTGCCTTCGCCCGTGTTGTGGAGCCAACGGCACGCGCATGACCGACGAACAAAACACCCCGCCAGCACCCAACGGCACCTACGACTCCAGCAAGATCACCGTGCTGCGTGGCCTGGAAGCCGTCCGCAAGCGCCCCGGCATGTATATCGGCGACGTCCATGACGGCACCGGCCTGCATCACATGGTGTTCGAGGTGGTCGACAACTCGGTCGACGAAGCCCTTGCCGGGCATGCCGACGACATCGTGGTAAAGATCCTGGCCGATGGCTCGGTGGCAGTTTCCGACAACGGGCGCGGCGTGCCGGTCGACATCCACAAGGAAGAAGGCGTGTCGGCGGCCGAGGTGATCCTCACCGTGCTCCATGCCGGCGGCAAGTTCGACGACAACAGCTACAAGGTCTCCGGCGGCCTGCACGGCGTTGGCGTCTCGGTGGTCAACGCGTTGTCCGAGCACCTGTGGCTGGATATCTGGCGCGACGGCTTCCACTACCAGCAGGAATACGCGCTGGGCGAGCCGCAATACCCGCTCAAGCAGCTGGAAGCCTCGACCAAGCGCGGTACCACGCTGCGCTTCAAGCCGTCCGTGGCCATCTTCAGCGACGTCGAGTTCCATTACGACATCCTGGCGCGGCGCCTGCGCGAGCTGTCCTTCCTCAATTCCGGCGTCAAGATCACCTTGATCGACGAGCGCGGCGAAGGCCGTCGCGACGATTTCCATTACGAAGGCGGCATCCGTAGCTTCGTGGAGCATTTGGCGCAGCTGAAGTCGCCGCTGCACCCGAATGTGATCTCGGTGACGGGCGAGCACAACGGCATCATGGTGGACGTGGCCCTGCAATGGACCGACGCCTACCAGGAAACCATGTACTGCTTCACCAACAACATCCCGCAGAAGGACGGCGGCACCCATCTGGCCGGCTTCCGTGCGGCGCTGACGCGTGTGCTCAGCACCTACATCGAACAGAACGGCATCGCCAAGCAGGCCAAGGTCGCGCTGACCGGTGACGACATGCGCGAAGGGATGATCGCGGTGCTTTCGGTCAAGGTGCCCGACCCCAGCTTCTCATCGCAGACCAAGGAAAAGCTGGTCAGTTCAGATGTACGCCCGGCGGTGGAAAACGCCTTCGGTGCGCGTCTGCAGGAGTTCCTGCAGGAGAACCCGAACGAAGCCAAGGCCATCACCGGCAAGATCGTCGATGCCGCACGCGCGCGCGAAGCCGCGCGTAAGGCGCGCGACCTGACCCGCCGCAAGGGTGCGCTGGACATCGCCGGCCTGCCGGGCAAGCTGGCCGACTGCCAGGAAAAGGATCCGGCGCTGTCGGAACTGTTCATCGTCGAGGGTGACTCGGCAGGTGGCTCGGCCAAGCAGGGTCGCAACCGCAAGAACCAGGCGGTGCTGCCGCTGCGCGGCAAGATCCTCAACGTGGAACGCGCCCGCTTCGACCGCATGCTGTCCTCCGACCAGGTCGGCACGCTGATCACAGCGCTCGGTACCGGCATCGGCCGCGACGAGTACAACCCGGACAAGCTGCGCTACCACCGCATCATCCTGATGACCGACGCCGACGTCGACGGCTCGCACATCCGCACCCTGCTGCTGACCTTCTTCTACCGGCAGATGCCGGAGTTGATCGAGCGCGGCTACATCTACATCGGCCTGCCGCCGCTGTACAAGCTCAAGCAGGGCAAGAGCGAGTTGTACCTGAAGGACGACGCGGCGCTCAACGCCTACCTGGCCAGCAATGCGGTCGAAGGTGCGGCGCTGATTCCGGCCACCGACGAGCCACCGATCACCGGCGAAGCGCTGGAGAAATTGTTGATGCTGTTCACCAGCGCCAACGAAGCGATCGCGCGCAACGCCCACCGCTACGACCCGGCCCTGCTCACCGCGCTGATCGACCTGCCGCCACTGGATGTGGAAAAACTGCAGGCCGAAGGCGACCAGCATCCGACCCTGGACGCGCTGCAGGCCGTGCTCAATCGCGGCACTCTGGGCACCGCGCGCTATCAGTTGCGCTTCGACCCGGGCAGCGACAACGCGCCTGCCACGTTGGTGGCCATCCGCCGCCACATGGGCGAAGAGTTCACCCAGGTGCTGCCGATGGGTGCCTTCGAAAGCGGCGAACTGCGCCCGCTGCGCGAGGTGTCGCTGGCCCTGCACGACCTGGTGCGCGAAGGCGCGCAGATCGTGCGCGGCAACAAGAGCCACCCGATCACCAGCTTCGCGCAGGCGCACGCCTGGTTGCTGGACGAAGCCAAGAAGGGCCGTCAGGTGCAGCGCTTCAAGGGCCTGGGCGAAATGAACGCCGAGCAGCTGTGGGAAACCACGGTCAATCCCGACACGCGTCGCCTGTTGCAGGTGCGCATCGAGGACGCGGTGGCCGCCGACCAGATCTTCAGCACCTTGATGGGCGATGTGGTCGAACCACGCCGCGACTTCATCGAGGACAACGCGCTGAAGGTGTCCAACCTGGATATCTGAGTCACCAGCCCCGGCCGGCACGTCGCAACCACGGCGTGCCGGCCGGGGCGGTGTCCGCAGGACGACGATGCGCACCGATCTTCCACCGCCTCCGGCACCACGCACGGTTGCCGGCAAGCCGCCGCTGCTGCCCGTGCTCGTGGGTTTCTGGGTCGACGTGCTCATCGCCGCCGGCCTGTTGCTGACGCTCAGCGTGGCCGGCTTTGCGTTGTGGGGCGCGGTGCGTGGCTTTGGCTATGTACAGGCGGCCAAGGCGCAGGGGCTGACCCCCTCGCCTACCGAGGTCATGGCCGCCATTGGCCAACCCGGTGTGATGGTGCAGCTGCTCACCGCGCTGGTCAGCACGGCCACGCCGGCGCTGCTGTTGTACTACTGGCGTCGCCGCGCCACCCCTGCCGAACAAACCGCTTCGCGGGCTGCCGCGCGCCGCGCCTCCACCTGGGGCTGGACCGCGCTGATCGCCGCCGCCGTGTTCCTGCTGAGCAATCTGGTCAGCGCGGCGGCTTCGGCGTTGGGCATCAAGCCGGTGCCCACCAACCTGCCGTTGATGAAAGAAGCGCTCCAGCAATGGCCGCTGGCACTGACGCTGTTCGCGGTGGTCATCGCGCCGGCTTACGAAGAACTGCTGTTCCGTCGCGTGCTGTTCGGGCGCCTGCTCGCTGCCGCTCGCCCGTGGCTGGGGATCGTGCTGAGCGGGGCGATTTTCGCGCTGGTGCACGAAGTACCCGGCATCAGTGGTAACGGCCCGGCCGCGATCGCGCAGCTCTGGCTGGTGTACGGCAGCATGGGCGCGGCGTTCGCATGGCTGTACTGGCGTACCGGCACGTTGTGGGCCCCGATTGCCGCGCACGGCATCAACAATGCCACGGCGCTGGCAGCGCTGTACTTTTTCGGGCTTGGCTGAGCCCCCAAAGCGGTCAATTGCGAGAACCCAGCCGCAGCGGGGCGATGCCTGGGCATCAAATGGATTCGCACACCTTGGACAGCCGATCCCCCCGGCCCGGCACACGTTGTCGGCCGCGCGGAACCGTTTGACGAAAAGTTAAGACGAGCCTGCCAAAATGCCTCCATGGTTCTAGGGGGATCGAATGAAAGCTAGGCTGTTGATCGTTGTTGCCGTGCTTGCACTGACGGCGTGTGCCACCACAACTTCGCCAACCGGCCGCCGACAGGTGGTGGGCGGCGTATCGCAACAGCAGTTGGACCAGTTGGGCGCGCAATCCTTCGCGCAAACCAAGGCCAAGGAAAAAGTCAGTACCGACGGCAAGCAGAACGCCTACGTGCAGTGCGTGGTCAACGCACTGGTGGCGCAACTGCCGCCGCAATGGCGCGAAACCAAGTGGGAAACCGCGCTGTTCGTGGATAACGAAGCCAATGCCTTCGCCCTGCCTGGCGGCAAGGTCGGTGTCAACACCGGCATCTTTACCGTCGCCAAGACGCAGGATCAGCTCGCCGCGGTGCTCGGGCATGAAATCGGCCATGTCATTTCCCGTCATCACGAAGAGCGCATTACCCGTCAACTCGGCGCGCAGACGGGCCTGGGCATCATCGGCGCGCTTGCCGGCGCCGCCTATGGCGACGGAGCGGCCAGCGCAGTCAATCAGGTCGGCGCTATGACCGCCCAGACAGTGTTCCTGCTGCCGGGCTCGCGTACCCAGGAAAGCGAAGCCGATGTGGTCGGCCAACGTCTGATGGCCCAGGCCGGGTTCGATCCGGCGCAGGCGGTGACGCTGTGGCAGAACATGATGGCCGCCAGCGGCAATCGCCAACCGCAGTGGCTGTCGACCCACCCCGACCCTGCCAACCGCATCCGCGAACTGCAGGCCGACGTTGCCCAGCTCGAACCGGTGTACCAGCAGGCCAAGCAGAGCGGACGCGCACCGCGTTGTGGCTAGAACTGCCGACGACATCCGCGCGGCCGCCGTCAACCCGTACGAACACCGATTCCGTGCAACGCATGCCTGCCTAACCTGGGGTTGCAGGCGCAACCACACCGGTCACGGCCTGTTAGCGACGCTAAGACAGCTGTTCCCCGCTTCTGATTGCCGCAACACAACATGGAAACCGTTTTCGGGAACTGAGACTTTCTGCTAAGTTTGCCGGCCCAGATTTTTCGTACAGCGCCCATTCCGCTTTTCGTACCGCCCGACGGCGGATCGTCCGAGGTGAAACATGAAACTGCTCAACCGCAAGCAAGCCCTGTTGTCCCTGTTCATCGCCGCGTCGCTGGGTGGGGCTGTCGTTACCGATGCGGTCGCGCAGTCGGACCGTTCCTCGGAACGCGCCAGCCGCAAATCCAAGAGCGGCAAGGCCGAGGAGCTGTACCCGCAGTCGACCCGTCAGGCACCGACGATCAAGCCGTCCTCGAAGTTGAGCAGCAAGCTGCAGAAGCTGATCGAAACCTTCAACAAGGGCGAGGACTACCAGGGCGTGCGCACCCAGGCCGATGAGATCCTGGCCAACGGCGCTGCCAACGACGCCGACAAGGCGTTGGCCGCACAGCTGGCTGCCCAGGCCGCTTACAACCTGGACGACACCGCCGGTGCCAAGAAGTACCTGCAGCAGGCCATCGGCCTGAACGCGCTGGACAACAACGGCCATTTCCAGTCGATGCTGATGCTGGCGCAGTTGCAGATGCAGGACGACCAGCAGGCCGAGGGACTGGCCACGCTGGACAAGTATCTGGAAGAGAGCAAGTCGCAGCGTCCGGAAGATCTGATCCTCAAGGGCCAGGCGCTGTACCAGACCGAGCGCTACAAGGAAGCGATCCCGGTGTTGAAGCAGGCCATCGCTGCCTCGCCAGAGCCCAAGGACAGTTGGAACCAGCTGCTGATGGCGTCCTACGCCGAAGCTGGCCAGACCGGCGAAGCCGTTGCTGCCGCCGAGGCGCTGGCCGCCAAGACGCCCAACGACAAAAAGGCGCAGCTCAACCTGGCCAACATGTACATGCAGGCCGACCAGATGGACAAGGCCGCAGGCGTGATGGACAAGCTGCGTGCCTCCGGTCAGTTGACGGAAGAAAAGGAATACAAGCAGTTGTATTCCATCTACGCCAACACCGAGAACAAAGAAAAGGACGTCATCGCCGTCATCAATGAGGGTATGCAAAAAGGCATCCTCAAGCCTGATTATCAGACATACCTTGCCCTGGCCCAGTCGTATTACTACAGCGACGATGTCCCGAAGGCGATCGAAAACTGGCAGAAGGCCGCACCGCTTTCCAAGGATGGCGAGACCTATTTGAATCTGGCCAAGGTGCTGCATTCGGAAGGTCGCATCCCGGAGGCCAAGCAGGCCGCACAGCAGGCGATCGCCAAGGGTGTTAAAAAACCCGAAGACGCCAAGAAGATCATCAACCTGAAGTAAAAAAAGAAAATAAACCCCCGAAATCCCTGTGTTTTTAGTGGTTACAGGACTCGGGATTGGTATAAGCTTGGGAGTTCCTGCGGTGTCAAAGCCGTCCGAAAACCTGGGGATCATCACAGTGATCCGGGCCCCCACTGAAAGAGCCATTGGCGCATGACGGAACAACTCGTTATCCACAGGCATGACTACGATGCCGGGAACCAGGGTCTGAGCTGGGCCCGCATTATCGGCATTGCTTTTGTAATTGCTTTGCACCTCACTGCACTGATGATGTTGCTGATCCCTGCAGTGGCGCCGAAGGCTCCGGCAGAGAAGGAGCGCACCACCATGGTCACCTTGGTGGATGCACCGCCTCCTCCGCCGCCTCCTCCGCCGCCGCCGGAAGACAAGCCGCCGCCGCCGGTCAAGAATCTGTCGCCGCCGAAGCCGTCACCGGTTCCGCCGCCGCCGGAAGCTCCGGTCGTCGACGTTCCCGAACCGCGTCCGAGCGATATCGTCACGCCGCCGAGCCCGCCGAGCCCTCCGGCTCCGCCGAGCGACATTGGCGCCAGCGTCGATATCTCGTCCAAGAACATGAACCCGCCGAAGTACCCGCCGGCTGCATTCCGTGCCGGTGTCCAAGGTGAGGTCATCCTGATCGTGGATGTGGATGCCAGCGGCAACGTGACCAACGTGTCGGTCGAAAAGTCCAGCCGCAACCGCGACCTTGACCGTGCCGCGATGGACGCAGCACGCAAGTGGAAGTTCAACGCCTCCACTGTCAACGGGCAGAAAGCCGCCGGACGTGTCCGCGTCCCGGTCAACTTTGCTCTGAACTGATCCCACGGGCCGGCCACGGTCGGCCCAGGATCCTGTCTTCCTTTCGCTCCACCCTTCATCACCACACACAACAAAGGTAAGCGTCATGCTGCAGGAATTCTTTATCGCCGCCGCTGCAGGGGGCTCCAATCCGTCGGCCGCTCTGTCGCAGATGGGCTTCGAGCACTTGATCACTGAAATGACCTCCAGCCCCGGCGACTTCGCCGTGTCCTGGGTCGTGTTGATCACCCTGATCGCCATGTCCGCTGCCTCCTGGTACTGGACCGTCATCAACATCTTCCGTGCCACCCGCCTGAAGAGCGCGGCTGACCGCGTCACCACCGCGTTCTGGGATGCCCCGAATGCACAGGACGCCATCCGCGCCATGGAAGAACAGCCGGCTTCCGAGCCGTTCTCGAAGATCGCGCTGGACGCCGCCCAGGCTGCTGCGCACCACCAGCGTGCCGAAGGCAGCACCGGTGGCCTGGGCGAGAGCCTGAGCCGTTCGGAGTTCGTCGACCGCGCCCTGCGTCAGGCCGTGACCCGCGAAAGCACCAAGCTGCAGTCGGGCATGACCCTGCTGGCCACCGTCGGTGCGACCGCGCCGTTCGTCGGTCTGCTCGGTACCGTGTGGGGCATCTACGGCGCGCTGATCAAGATCGGTGCAACCGGTTCGGCCTCCATCGACGCCGTTGCCGGCCCGGTGGGTGAAGCGCTGATCATGACCGCGATCGGCCTGTTCGTCGCTATCCCGGCCGTGTTCGCGTTCAACTTCTTCTCCAAGGTCAATAGCTCGGTGATCGCCAAGTTCGACACCTTCGCTCACGACCTGCACGACTTCTTCGCCACCGGTTCGCGCGTTCGCTAATCCGGTCGTCAAGAACGCCTTCGCAACGATTTAGACGGAGCCCGTTATGGCCTTCAGTAGTGGAAACAGCGGTGGCCCGATGGCCGACATCAACGTGACGCCCCTGGTGGACGTCATGCTGGTGCTGCTGATCATCTTCATCATTACGGCACCGCTGATGTCCCATAAGGTCAAGGTGGAGCTGCCAGAGGCCAACTTGATCCAGAAGAAAGATGCGGAGAAACGCGCCGCGCCGATCACTCTGGCCGTCAAGGAAGATGGGTCGCTGTACTGGAACGACGAGCCGATCTCCAAGGAAGCCCTGGAGTCGCGCCTGTCCACCGCTGCACAGCAGACCCCGCAGCCGCCGCTCAACCTGCGTGGCGACCGCACGACCAAGATGCGTACGATCAACGAGATCACCAAGATCGCGCAGGGTCAGGGCATGCTGGACGTCGGTTTCGTTGCAACCAAAGTGAAGGGGCAGTAAGCCATGGCATTTAGTACTGGTGGAAGCCGTGGGCCGATGGCCGATATCAACGTCACGCCCCTCGTGGACGTGATGCTGGTGCTGCTGATCATCTTCATCGTGACCGCGCCGATCATGACCTACCCGATCGCCGTGGATCTGCCGCAGCGGGTGCTCAACCCGCCACCGCAGACAACCGAACCGCCGCCGCCGATCGAGTTGCGTATCGACGCCAGCAACCAGGTGTTCTGGAACAACAGCCCGACGCCGGTCGACGTGTTGCAACAGAAGATGGAAGAAGTGGTGCAGGCCGATCCGACCAATCAGCCGGAACTGCGCATCGATGCAAATCCGGATGCGGAGTACGAGGTGATGGCCAAGGTGCTGGCCGCTGCGAAGAACTCGCAGATGAAGAAAATCGGCTTCATGCAGCAGTAAACGTATCTGCAAGACCGCAACACAACAGTCATGACGCGACTGCAACGCCACCGGAAACGGTGGCGTTTTTTTTATACGTTAGGTGGGTGATCGTGCCTGCAAACATGCCTGCAATCCAACGAGCGTGAGTGTGGTACGCCGAAGCAAAAAAAGCGGCCATTGCTGTGAAAGACTGTCGATCAATGCCACTGACGTGCTTTCAGACGGCATGCGGTAAAACGCGCGCATCTCGGCGTCCAACACCTGCCCATGCACTAGGCGCGTAATGATTGTGAACGCCGCCGTATCCTGCTGCGCATGCCGCGCACAAGGCGCGCCGATGCATCGACCGACACCATTGTGCCTGCGCGCAAGCCGCCAGTGGTCCGCAGGCGTCCATCGCCCACCTCTTCGACCCAAGCGCGTTAATGGCAGCACTTGTGTACGCCCCAACGCCCAGCACCGCATTGCCGTGCCGATGCCGTGCCGCCCGCGCACCCGCGTCGAGTTGCCGATGCAAATTGCAGGTGTATGCTCGGTCGTGCAGCACCCACGATCACAGAACCGGAGGCAGTCATGGCTTTCAGTACGACAGGGAATCGGGGACCGTTGGCGGACATCAATGTCACCCCGCTGGTGGATGTCATGTTGGTGTTGTTGATCATCTTTATCGTCACCGCACCGATGGTGACGCGGACAATCGCGGTGGATCTGCCGCAAGCCACCCACCAACCGCGCGTGCCCCTCGAGCCGCCTGCACCGATCGCAGTGCGGCTGGATGCCGACGGACAGTTGTTCTGGAACGCCAGCCCGGTGACGTTGCAGCAACTTCAGTCCAGGTTGATCGAGCAGATGCAGGCAACTGCAGGAAATCAACCGGAACTGCGCATCGCCGCCAGTGCGGACGCCGAGTATGCCGTGATGGCCAGCGTGCTGGCGGCTGCAAAGAACGCGCAAGTGCAGCGCATCGCCTTCGTGCAGTAGTGTTCCTGCAGGCGCGTACTGCGCTTGGCCACGTGCACTGCATGCAACATCGCGCGATGCGGTTGCCCAGGCGCCTATCGCGTCTTCGGACGCGATAGGCATGGGAGTTCATCAAGGGTGTTCCTCACCGGCAGCAATTGACCATCGCGACCCAAGTGCTCGTCGTGACGTTCCTGCGCAGCATCCACTTACGCGATGGTCGTTGTCGCCAACCCAGGCATCGATCACCGATGCCGACGTTACCGCATGAACTCAAGCGCTAACGTGACCGCTACGCAGAATGTCCACGTACGCGCGCACGCTTGCATCCAGTCCCTGATACAGGGCTTCGCTGATCAAGGCGTGGCCGATCGACACTTCCAGCACGCCCGGCACAGCGGCGAGAAAATCGCCCAGGTTGGCTTGCGACAAATCGTGCCCGGCATTGATGCCCAGGCCTGCGGCATTGGCACGCTGGGCGGCGTTGGCGAACAGCGCCAATGCGGTATCGGCCTGGCCGTTGGCGTGCGCGTGGGCATAGGGGCCGGTGTACAACTCGATACGGTCTGCACCGAGCGTGGCCGCGCGGGCGATGTCCGGGTTACCTGCATCGACGAACAGGCTGACCCGGCTGCCCAGCCGCTTGAACGCTGTGATCAGCTCGGCGAGCTGCGCGGTGTCCTGCGCAAAATCGAAGCCGTGGTCGGAGGTCAATTGCCCGTCGCCGTCGGGCACCAGGGTGATCTGCTGCGGGCGCGTGGCACGGCACAATTCCAGCAGGCCCGGATAGCCCGCGCGTGGCGGCGCGAAGGGGTTGCCTTCGATATTGAATTCCACCGCGTGCGTGCGCGTGAGCGCACCGAGTGCCAGCACGTCGTCGGCACGGATATGCCGCTGGTCCGGGCGCGGATGGACGGTGATGCCATGCGCGCCGGCGGCAATGCAGGCGCGTGCGGCCTGCGCCACGTCCGGGTCGGCACCGCCGCGCGAGTTGCGCAGGACTGCGATCTTGTTGACGTTGACGCTGAGCTGGGCGGTCATGCGGCGATCAGGCCTGCGGCTCGCTGTCGCGTGCGGCGGCCAGGGCGGCCGACTTGCGTGCTTCTGCCAGCTCGCGCAGGCGGCGCAGCTCGGCCGGGTCGATCATGCTGCTGGTATCGCGTTGGGTGTCACCCATGCGCGAGGCGAACCAACCGCGCGTCCACAACAGCAGCAGCAGCAACGCCACCAGCAGCGAGGCCACCAGCAACCACACGTGCGGCGTACTGAAGGCCAGCACCAGCGCACCCAGTGCCATAAGCAGAAACAGCCAGTGCATGACGAGCTCCCCGTTGAGTGGCGGCAGTGTAGCGCCGCGCCCGGCGCGGTTCCACGTGGGCACCGTGCCGTTGGTCAGAGCAGCGGCGACAGCAGCCGGGCAAAGGCTTCCGGCAGGCGCGAGCGCCATAACGGCCGGTGCCGCGCGAATTGCACTTCCTGCGCCTGCTGCAGATCGGTGCCGATCAGCCCGGCCATCTCTGCCGCCACTGCCTGGTCGCGGAACAGCATCGACAGCTCGAAATTCAGCCGGAAGCTGCGGCTGTCGAAATTGGCGCTGCCGACGATGCAGACATCGTCGTCGGCCAGCAGCGCCTTGGTGTGCAGCATGCGCGGGCCGTACTCGTAGATGCGGACACCGGCTTCCAGCAGCTCGTCAAAATACGAGCGTGCCGCGTAGGTGACCAAGCGCGAATCGCTGACACGCGGCACCAACAGGCGCACGTCCAGCCCCCCGAGCGCGGCCGAGGTCAGCGCCATGCGCGCTGCCTCGCCGGGCACGAAGTAAGGAGTGACCAGCCACACGCGGTGCTTGGCTTCATGGATGGCGGCGACCATCAGGCGGTGGATCGCTTCCCACGACGAATCCGGACCCGACACCAGCACCTGCGCATCGACCGTGCCTTGCGCGCGGGTGGGCACATCGTCGGGCCATAGCTGCTGGCCGTGGAAAGCTGCGCGGCCCTGGCCGGTGGCATAGAGCCAATCCTCCAGGAACACCAGCTGCAGACTGCGCACGACATGGCCTTGCAGGCGCACGTGCAGATCGCGATACGCCTGCTTGCGCACCTGCTCGTTCTCGTCGTCGGTGACGTTGATGCCGCCGGTGAAACCGATGCGGCCATCGATCACGATCACCTTGCGGTGGGTGCGCAGGTTCAACCACGGCCGCTTGAACGGCTTGAGCAATTGCGAGGGATGGAACCAGGCGGTTTCCACCCCGGCCTCGCGCAGCGTGCGCAAGGCGCGTCGGGTCATTGCCGAGGAGCCGATCGCATCCATCAGCAGCCGCACCTTGACCCCGGCACGGGCACGTTCCATCAGCGCAGCGCAGATCGCGGTGCCGCTTTGGTCGGGCTGGAAGATGTAGTACTCCAGATGGATATGGTCGCGTGCGCCCCGGATCGCTTCGATGATGGCGGCGTACGTGGCAGCGCCATCCACCAGCCAGTGCACTTCGGTGGCGCTGCTGGGCGCCAGCCCGGTGGTGGACTGGGCGATCTTGGCCAGCTCGGTGCAATCGGCATCCGGCGGGCAGACGCTGCTGTAGCTCTCCATGCCCGAGCGCGAGCGCCCGCGCCGCAGCCGCTGCCGTTTGACCTTTTGCGGGCCGAGCCAGTAATAGATCAGCAGCCCCAGGTACGGCAGTGCCGCCAGCGACAACACCCAGCTCAGCGTGGCCACCGGTTCGCGCTTCTGCAGCACGATCCAGCCGGCGATCCATAGCAGGTACAGCACATAGGCGGCGAGGAGGAGCGCTTCGAGGTGGGGAATGGTGGCCAGCCACTCCCACGCGCCCTGTGCAAGTGCGAGCATGCGCGGATTCTACGGGGCGCACGCGGTATTGGGATGCCCGTCCGCTGCCCGCGTCAGTGAGGTGGCGATTGCGGCGGCGGCACGCAAACGCTGCCGATACCGGCTTGCACGCCCCGCTGCCCTTTGAGCCGGTAAGACGTGCCCACTCTGCAGGCGTCGGTATCGTGCCCAGGCGCTCCAGCCTGGGCACGGCGCACGCCTTGTCTCGACGCGCCACAGGACGCTTCGCACTCACCTCAACGTACATAACACGCTCTAGGATGAGCGCCGGAATGCAGGCTGCCGCGCGAAGGCTGATGGGTGTCCAGGACAACTCGCCTGTTTGAACTGCTCGGCCTGCTGCGTGCGCACAGACGGCCGGTGTCGGCAGCTGCGCTGGCGTCCGAGTTGGGTGTATCGCAGCGAAGCCTCTACCGGGATATCGACACCTTGCGCGCGCTCGGTGCGCCGTTGGAGGGCCAAGCCGGCGTTGGCTATTACCTGAAGCCGGGATTTTTCCTGCCATCGCTGGCGTTTTCGCAGGAGGAACTGGATGCGGTCATGCTTGGCCTGGATTGGGTCAAACAACGGGCCGATCCTGCCTTGGCCAGATGTGGTGAAAGCGCCCTGGCGAAGATCCTGTCTGCCAGAAAGCACGGCGATGGCGCCGGCACGGACATCGCGCCGTCGGCGATTCTTACCGCCGCTTCCACATCCGAGTCGGTCGATCATCCGCAGACCGCCATGTTGCGCGACGCCATTCGGCGGCAATGCAAACTGGCGATCGACTATGTCGATGCGCACGACACGCCGTCCGAGCGCATCGTCTGGCCGATCGCCCTGGTGTATTTCGACGACGTGCGCGTCTTGGCAGCCTGGTGCGAGCGCCGCTGCGCGTTCCGGCATTTTCGTGTCGATCGGTTGCAGATACAGGCACTGCTGGAAACGCGTTACCCGCAGTCGCGCCAGGCGTTGGTGAAGCAATGGCGACAACAGGACCGCGACTGGCGTTCGTTACTGACAGTTTCTGACACGGCGCAACGCTAGCGTGTGTTGGCAGCTTCCCTTGCGCGGAAGCCAGACCAAGGAGACTGACATGGTTGCGTTTTCACCCGATGCGCTCGCTGCATTCCTGGACAACGAGGACACCTCGGCGATCGTCATGTTGAACCTGATTCGCTTCCAGCCCGATGGCGGACGGCAGCGCTATCACCAGTACCTGCGGCTGGCCGAGCCGATCCTGGCCCGGTTCGGCGCGCAGATTGTCTTCAGCGGCGACGGCCTGCCGGTACTGACCGCGGGCCAGGCACATCCGTGGGATGCGGTCACGCTGGTGCGGTATCCGGATCGATCCGCCTTCAAGCAGATGATTGCCGATGCGGCGTATCAGCAAGCCTTCGAGGTTGGACGTTCGGCCATTGCGCAGATCGTGCTGCAACCCTTCCACGGCATCACGCTGTAGCCATCTGCCGGACGTGCTGCAGCGCGTGGCCGGCGCTGGCGCCATGGTTAGATGCTGCTGCCGGGCGCGTTGCATGCGCGTCGGTGGTCGAGGCCGCTGTGGGTGGTGCAGACAGATCCGGCAGGATCAAAACAAGTCCAGCTGCGGCGTGTCCGGTCTGGGTGGACGGAACTGCGTGGTATCGAGCCTGGGCAATCGCCCGAATCCAAGGCGCCGATACGCGATGGAAAATCGCTGCGCGATCAGTTCTGCAAACGGGCCCTCGCCGACCATGCGCTTGCCGAAGCGGCTGTCGTAGTCCTTGCCGCCGCGCATCTGCTGGATCAGGCTCATGACATGCTTGGCACGATCGGGATAGTGCAGCTCGAGCCATTCGCGCCATAACTGGGTGAGTTCGTGCGGCAGGCGCAGCAACACGTAGCCTGCCGAACGTGCGCCGTGGGCTGCGGCCGCGTCCAGAATGCGCTCCAGTTCCTTGTCGTTGATCATCGGGATGACCGGAGCGACCAGCACGCCCACCGGTACGCCGGCAGCGTGTAGCGCCTGCATGGCGCGCAGTCGCGCATGCGGCGCGGCGGCACGCGGCTCCATCTTCGCCGCAAGCCGATTGTCGAGCGTGGTGACCGAGAAATACACCGACACCAGGTTGTGCTGCGCCATCTCGGCCAGCACATCGATGTCGCGTTCGATCAACGCCGCCTTGGTCACGAAGCTGACCGGGTGACGGGCCTGCGCAAGGACTTCCAGGCATTGCCGGGAGATGTGCAGGCGCCGCTCGGCGGGCTGGTAAGCATCGGTATTGATCCCCAACGCGATCGGCGAGCACTGGTAGGACGGGCGTGCGATCTCCGCGCGCAGCAGCGCGGCCGCATCCGGCTTGGCGAAGATCCGCGTTTCGAAATCCAGCCCTGGCGACAGATCCAGATACGCGTGCGAGGGTCTGGCAAAGCAGTACACGCAGCCGTGCTCACATCCCCGGTACGGGTTCACCGACTGCGAGAACCCGATGTCGGGCGAGTTGTTGCGGCTGATGATGCTGCGCGCGATTTCCTCCGCCACCACGGTCTTGGGGCGAAAGGCAGTCTCGCCATCGGCATCGAGCGCGCCCCAGCCATCGTCTATCTCGACGGCGGTGGTGACCGAGAAACGACCGGGCACGTAGGCGGTGGTGCCGCGCCCCTTGATGACCGTGCGCGAGCTGCGGACATCCCGCTCCGCTGCCGCGCTCGCGCTGGGTGAAGAGTTCTTCTGCATGCAGTTAGTATTCTTACTAACGGCGCACGGTGCAAGCAACGCGTACTGCAGTGGGAGGCGAGCACAAGCATTGCGACGCAACGCAAGGCGCACTCCAGGGGCCGAGTCCGGGGGGATCGGGAGTCGAGAATCAGGAATCAGCAAAGCAACAGCAGAAAGCGCCGCCGCTGCGATTCCCGATTCCCTATTCCCCGCCGTAAAGCGCCTGCGCCGATTGAAACAGGATCCAGCTGGTGGCAATGAACTTGTCGCCGCCGACCGGGCGGTTGCCGCGGTGGGTATGGGTGAAGGCGGTGGGAGCGATCAGCAGGCTGCCGGTGCGTGGGCGGGCCTTGCGTTGCTGGAACAGGAATTCGGTTTCGCCTTGCGCGAAGTCGTCGTTGAGATACAGCGTCCACAGCAGATGCCGGTGCAGCGTGTCGGCATTGGCATCGCGCGGATACAGCTCGCAATGCCAGTACGGGTAACCGCCCTGGTCGGCGGTATACCACTGCAGATTGATCGCGCCCGGGCGCAGGCAGGTGCGTGCCAGATCGCCCAGCGCCTGGTCGCTCATCTGCACGATGTCCTCGGCCTCCAGGCGATGCGGTGTGCCATCGGCCGTGGTGACCTGCAGCATCAGCGGTGAAATCAACGCCTGCGGATACTGCCGCAGATAGGTGAGCACGCCCTCGAACACGGCCTGTTGCAGGCGGTTTTCCACTTCGGCCCATTCGGCCATCCCACTGATGCGCAGGTCGCGGCTGTGCTTGAGGTCGGGAAAGACGCCGCCACCGATGCGGCCGGGATGCAGCTGCTGGCTCTGGCGCATGCGCTGCACGATGGCCACGCACTCTTCGTGCGCGATGGCGTTATCGGTGATCTGGATGAAGTCGGGTTGGCTCATGCGCCCGACCATAGCAATCTGGCGCGCCGGCTGCAGCGTTCGCCATGCATTGCGCAGGCTGGATCGGCACGCGATGTTGTTGGCATCCCAGTACGCGGCTAGGTGGCAACACCGTGCAGGGGGAAGCGCTGCGCTGAGGCGATGTGTCCTGCCTGCTTCCTTGTTGCTTGTGCTGTCTGCCCGTGTCGTGTGTGGAGCGTGCAAGGCAACAAAGAAAAACCCCGCCGAAGCGGGGTTTTTGCTCATTCAACGCGTGCTGCGGCGATCAGAACTTGTAGTTGATCGACGCGGCCAGCACGTCGCCCTTCACGTCGTAGCTGCCGGCAAGACGGTCGCCGGTGGCGCTGCGGGTGTCGCTGGTCGGGTCGCTGGTGAACAGGTGGGTGTAGCCGAAGTTGTACTCGGTCTGCGCCGACGGACGCCAGCTCATACCCAGCGAAACCCACTTGCGGCTCGCGTCCGGCACGCGCACGTCGCGGTGTTCGGCCGTGGTCGGGGTCTGGTCGTACGCCAGGCCGCCGCGCAGGGTCACCGTATCGCTCAGACGGTAGTCGGCACCGATCGAGGCGAAGGTGGTGTCGCGGTAGGAGAAGTCCAGCACGCTGTCGGGCTGGTTGGAGGCGAAGTCCACGGTCACCTGGTCGAACTTGCTCCAGGCGGTGCGGGTGACGTCGGCCATGATCGACCACTGCTCGTTCACGTTATGCGTGAAGCTGGCGGTGGCGCTGGCCGGCAGCTTGACGGTGGCGCGGCCCTTGGTATCGACGAAGGTACCCGGTGCGGCCACGCTCAGCACGGCGGCAGCACTGCCCGGCACGGTGAAGTCGGCGGTGCCGTCGGTGATCTTGTGTTCCACCTGCGAGCGGTAGCTGAAGCCAATGTGGGTGTTCTCATCGATGCTGAACAAGCCGCCCAGGGTGAAGCCCACTTCGGTGCTGTCGCCCTTGATGCGCGAGTAGCCATCGGCGCTGCCCGGCGCGAAGCCCGGCACGCGGCGCGCAGCCAGCACGCTGCCGAAATCCACCGCGTTGGCCAGGTCGATATCCAGACGCTCGGCGAACACCGAGGCACCGAAGGACACGTACGGGTTCACGTCATAGGAGAACGCGACGTTGAAGTCGATCGCCTGCAGCTCGGTCTTGGTGCCGTGGTAGCGGCCGACCCAGTCGCGGTCGTATTCGGTCTTGAAGCCGAACGGCACGGTCAGCGAGGTGCCCAGGTGCATGTTGTCGTTCTCGCCGAACGGCACGTGGAAGTACATCGCCGGGACCGGCGCGATCATGCCGGCGTCGCCGCCGTTGCCGCCGGAGACCGGAGCGCCGTTGGCGTAGGCCGCGGTGTCGGGCTGGAACTTGGCCGAGAAGCTGATGGCGCTGACGTCGGCCTGGAACAGGCGACCGTCCAGCTGGCGCATGCCTGCCGGGTTGTTGGCGATGATGGAGGCATCATCCGGGGCGCTGCCCGAACCTGCGAATGCGCGGCCGAGGCCCTTGGCGCTGTTTTCCTTCAGCCGGAACGCGGCGCCGTGCGCCTGACCAACGGCCAGCACGCCAGCGATACCGACGGCCAACAGGGTGGCGCGGCTGAGAGTGGAAGCGGTAGACATAAGTTGTAGCTCTCCGGATAAGGACTGCAATGGTCGGTTCAGCGCCCGCGTCCAGCACCAATCCAGTGCCCGGAGCGCGCCGGAGACCCTCCCCCGACATACGACGCCGTACGCAGTATACCCATGACGATTAACCGAACAATAACAAGGCGTGCGCTGAACGTGGCGTCAGGTCAGGGTTGGGTTCAGCAGCGTGGACCGGCTATTGTCCCCGTCCGATGTTCGTCTCTCTTCCTTCCCGCAAGAAACCCACCCCGCGCTGGGCGGTGCCGTTGCTGTTCGCCACGGTGTGGCTGGCGTATCTGTGGTCGATCAGCCGGCCGGGCGAGGCGCGCAATACGTTGTGGCTGGACTGGGGCGCCCTGTCCAGCGGCGTCTCCAATCTGGGCGACTGGTGGGCCACCCTGCGCGACGGCAGCGTGCTGCGCCTGTTCACGGCCCTGTTCCTGCACGCCGACTGGTCACATCTGCTCGGCAACCTGGTGTTCCTGCTGATCTTTGGGCTGCCGGCCGAACGCATCCTGGGCCCGTGGCGGTTGTTGCTGCTGTTTCTGGTTGGCGGCGCGGGCTCCAACCTGGCGGCGATCTTTGCCATCGGCACGCCGGACCGGGTGATCATCGGTGCCTCGGGTGCGGTGTCGGCGTTGATCGGCACGTACCTGGCGCTGTTTCCGGGCGCCAAGCTGGGCGTGGTCCTGCCGCTGGGCGTGTTTCTGGAATTCATCCGGGTGCCGGCGCCGCTGTTGATCGGTGCCTGGGCACTGCTACAGGTGGTGTTCGCCTACATCGGCCCGGCGTTCGGCATGGTGGCGTGGTCGGCACATATCGCCGGCTTCGTGTTCGGCATCGTGTACGGCCTGTATGTGCGCGCGGCGATCGCGCGGCGGCTGCGCAAGCGCCACGGCTTCTGAGGCGTGCAGCACACCGGCTGTACCCGCAGGCCGCAACCCGTGCGTGGCCCAGGTACCGGCACGATGCCGCGCATGTCGCTGTCCAGGCGCGCGCCTATAATCGTGGGCATGTCCAAGCCTCTGTACAAAGTCACCTTCCTCAACCACGGCAAGGTGTACGAGCTCTACGCGCGTGAGGTCACCGGCAGCCATCTGTGGGGCTTCAACCAGATCGGCGAGCTGGTGTTCGACGTGCACGACGGGCTGGTGGTGGACCCCACCGAAGAACGCCTGCGCGAGGAATTCGGCAATACCAGAACCTTGCACCTGCCGATGCAGAGCATCGTGCGGATCGAAGAAGTCCAGAAAAAGGGCCAGTCGGTGATTCGCGACGCCACCACCGGCGACAAGGTGGTCACCCCGTTCCCCTCGCCGATCAAGCCACGCTGATGCGCGTTGTGGTGCCCGACGACTATCAGGGCGCCGTCGCTCGGCTGCCCTGCCTGCAGCAACTGCAGGGCCACCAGGTGCAGGTGCTGGGCGCGTTGGACGAGGCGCTCGACGCGCGCGCCGCATGCCTGGCCGACGCCGACGCGTTGGTGTTGATCCGCGAACGCACGCGGGTGGATGCGGCGCTGCTGCAACGGCTGCCACGGCTGAAACTGATCAGTCAGACCGGGCGCGTGGGTGCGCATGTGGATGTGGCGGCGTGCACCGCGTTGGGTGTGGCGGTGGCCGAAGGCGTCGGCTCGCCGGTGGCGCCGGCCGAGCTGACCTGGGCGCTGATCCTGTCGGCCAGCCGTCGGCTGGCCGACTACCAGCATGCATTGCAACAGGGACGCTGGCAGGCGCTTGGCGATCCCGGCTTGGGCCGCGTGTTGCATGGGCGCACGTTGGGGATCTGGAGTTACGGGCGAATCGGCCAACGCGTGGCCGGCTTCGGGCGCGCCTTCGGCATGCAGGTGTTGGTGTGGGGCGGCGAGGCGTCCTGTGCGCAGGCAGCGCGCGATGGGTTCGCGGTTGCGGGCAGCCGCGAGGAACTGTTCGAACGCAGCGACGTGCTGTCGCTGCATCGGCGCCTGACTGCGCAGACGCGGCATGACATCACCGCACAGGATCTGGCGCGCATGCGCGACGATGCGTTGCTGGTCAACACCAGCCGCGCCGAGTTGATTGCGCCTGGCGCCTTGCTTGCTGCGTTGGACGCGGGCCGGCCGGCGCAGGCCGCGCTGGATGTGTTCGAGCACGAGCCGGTGCTGGACCCGCGCGATCCGCTGCTGCGGCATGTGCGCGTGCTGGCGACTCCGCATCTGGGATACGTGGAGCGCGACAGCTACGCGCTGTATTTCGATGCGGCGTTCGACAACGTGCTGGCGTTCGCGGCGGGCACACCGCGCAACCTGGTCAATCCCGAGGTGTTGGCAACAACGCAGCGGGTGTGATTCCCCGCTGGGCTAGCGCGGTCTTGAAGCAGCCAGCAAGCCGCGCGCTGCTGCCTGGTGAGCGGGCCCGATGTCCGGTGTGGCATGTACCACTCCTCCAGCGATTCCTGTGTGCCGACCGGACCTACGTCACGACGACGCGCGCAGGTCTGTCGCCCACACTTAGTTGACCGGCTCGGCAGGCTTGTCCGCCGGCGGCGTCGGCTGCACCGGTTCGGCTGGCGCTGCGGGTGCAGTGGCCGGCTTGGCCTTGCCTGCAGGTTCGGCCGATCTGGGCTTGTCCGTGGTCGCCGGGCGCGCTGCGGCGGGCTTGGGCTCGGCACCGGTCTTGGCTGCCTTCGCCTTCTGCGCGGCCTGCGCCTTGGCGGCGGCGCCGGGTTGCTTGAGTTCGGCCAAGGCTTCGGTGATCGGGCCGTCGCCCGGCAGCACGTCGCCGGCGCTGTAGCCCTCCTCGCCTTCGTCGTCGCCGCGCAGGTGGCCCGGCAAGGTGGCTTCGCTGTAGTCGGTCAGGCTGGCCGGCGCATCGGCATCGCCCGGCTGCGGTTCGGGGGCGAGCAGCACGTCCGGCACGATGCCGCTGGCCTGGATCGACTTGCCGCTGGGCGTGTAGTAGCGCGCGGTGGTGAGCTTAACCGAGTCGCCGTTGTCCAGCGGCAGCACGGTCTGCACCGAGCCCTTGCCGAAGGTGCGGCTGCCGATGATGCGTGCGCGCTTGTTGTCGCGCAGCGCGCCAGCCAGCACTTCCGAGGCACTGGCCGAGCCGGCGTCCACCAGCACCACCACCGGTGCGCCATTGAGCAGATCGCCCGGAGTGGCGTCGAACTTGGCATCGCTGATGGAGATGCGCCCGCGCGTGCTGACGATATTGCCCTTGTCCAGCAGATCGTCGGCCACCTGCACCGCCGAGGTCAGCAGACCGCCGGGGTTGCTGCGCAGGTCCAGCACCAGGCCGCGCAACTTGCCGCCGGCCTGCAGCTGCTTGAGGTTCTTCTGGAAGTCGGCGCCGGTGTCGGCCTGGAAGGTGCTGATGCGGATGTAGCCGTAGCCCGGCTCCAGCAGCTTGCTGCGCACGCTGGCCACGCGGATGGTTTCGCGCTGCAGGGTCACATCGAACGGCTTGGGCGTCTTGTCGCGCATGATGGTCAACACGACCTTGCTGCCGGATTCGCCACGCAGCGGCTCCATCGCCTTGCTGGCATCGATCGGCTTGCCGTCGATGGCCACGATCACATCGCCGGCGCGGATGCCGGCGCGCGCGGCCGGGGTGTCGTCGATCGGCGCGATCACCTTCAGGGTGTTGTCCTGCTGCTGCAGCAGTTCCACGCCGATACCGTCGTAGGCGCCGGTGGCCTGCTCGTCGAAGGCTTCGGCATCTTCCTTGTCGAAATAGGTGCTGTGCGGGTCCAGGTCCGAGAGCAGGCCGCGCACGGCCGCGTGCATCAGCTTCTTGTCTTCGACCGGATCGACGTAGGCCTGCTTGACCGCGTTGTACACCGCCACGAAACGGCGGATCTCATCCAGCGGCACCTTGGACACAGCGGCTTCATTGGCTTCCGGATCGTCCGCGCTGGCCTGGGCGGCGGCGGGGCCGGCCTTCTGCGCCCAACCAGGCGACGCGAACAGGGCCAGCGACAGGGCAACGGACAGGACGGCTACGCGCATGAAGCACTCCGACAAAGAGATAAGGCGCCCCGCAGCGCGGAGCTGACCGGATTATGCGCGAAGCAGCGGTAAATCCGCGTTGAATCGCGGGTGGTGCGCGGCGCTCAGCGGCGTTGCAGCCAGCTCGATGGATCCACTGGCTGCCCGTTGCGACGCAATTCGAAGTACAGCGCCGGCACGCCCTGCCCGCCCGAACTGCCGACCTTGGCCACCGCGTCGCCACGTTTGATCGATGCGCCGGCATCGCGCAGCAAGGTGTCGTTATGCGCGTACAGGCTCATGTAGCCGTTGCCGTGGTCCACGATCAGGATCATGCCGTAGCCGGTCATCCAGTCGGAAAACACCACCGTGCCATCGGCCACTGCAGTCACGGTGGTGCCCTTGGGCGCGCCGATCAGCACGCCCTTGCTGGTGTGGCCATCGGGCAAGGTGGCATTGAAGCGCGCCAGCAGATTGCCCGCCACCGGCCAGCTGAGCCCACCGACCTTGGGGGCCGGTGCGTTGGCGATCACCTTGGGCGGCGTCTTGCCGGGGCGATCGGAACGCTCGGTTTTGCTGCGCTTGGCCTGCGCGGCGGCTTCGGCGGCGGCGCGTCTGGCGGCAGCGCGCCGTTCGGCTTCGGCCTTGGCGGCAGCCGCGCGCAGATTGGCGAGCAGTTGTTCCAGCGCCTTGGCGTCCTGGCCGATTGCCTTTTCGCGCTCGGCGCGCTGTTTGTAGCGATCGTCCAGCTGCGCGACGGTGGCCGCCTGTTGCGAGCGATCCTTCTGCAACGTGGCCGCCTGCGCCTTTTGCTGCGCACGCGCGGCATCCAGCGCCTGGCGCCGGGTGGCGATGTCCTGTTCCACTGTCGCCAGGGCATCCAGTTGCGTGGTCAGGGCATGGATGCGCTGCGCGCGCGCGTTTTGCACATAGCGGTGATCGGCCAGCATGCGCGTGGCATCGCCCACCGTGTCCTGCGATAGCAGCACCTTCAACGGTGCATTGCGACCCACCTGATCGGCCGCGCGCAATAACGCCGCCAGCTGCGTGCGCTGGCTTTGCAGGCCCCGCTGCAACTGCGCACGTTCCTGCTGCAGGCTGGAAAGATGTTGTTCCTGCGCGCGCATCGCCGCTTCGGTCTCGCTCAATGCACGTGCAGTCTTGGCCACTTTCTCGTCGGCCTGGCGCAACTGTTGCGCGGCGGTGCCGCGCTTGCCTTCCAGCTCGCGTCGATCGGCGCTGATGGTCTTGAGTTCATCGCGCAGCTGCTGCAGTTTGCGCTCGGTCTCGCGCTGGCTCTGCGCGCTTGCGCCCATGCTGCCCAGCAAGGTGCAGGCCAGTACGCCCACCGCCAGCCATATCCGTCCACGGCCGGTGGCAGGAGCGAGCGGCAGGCGCGACAGCGGTGCAGGCGAAGGGGGCAACGAAAGATCCAGTGACTTCAGGCAGGTGCGCGATTGTAGCCAAGCATGATGTGATCGCCGCCACGCCCCAGACAACCGCCGCCGCGCGAGGTTCAGCATGAAGCCCCAAATTCTTCTCCTGGCACTGTCCCTGGTCTGCACGAGCGCCTGGGCCGACGAGGACGTCAGCAAGGTCAACGGCAAGATCAGCGCAGATGCCGGCAAGACCTATGGCGCTCTGGAAACGGTCGACGGCTCCATCGAGATCGGTGCCGGTGCGCAAACCAAGAACGTGGAAACCGTCAACGGCGGCATCCGCATCGGCGACAACGCGCGTACCGGGGGCGTGGAAACGGTCAACGGCTCGATCACGCTGGGCCAGAAGGTGATCGTGTCCGGCGGACTGGAAACGGTCAATGGCAGCATCCTCGCCGAGCGCGGCAGCCAGATCAGTGGCGGAGTGGAAACGGTCAACGGGAGCATCGGGCTGGTGGGGACCGAGCTCGGCAAGGGCATCGAGACGGTCAATGGCGACATCACGGTCGGGGTGGGCTCGCATGTGCGCGGCGGCATCGAAGTGAGCAAGCCGAGCTTCGGTTTTTCGTTCCAGCCCTCGCGCAAGCCGCGTGTGGTGATCGGCCCGGATGCGGTGGTCGATGGGCCGTTGCACTTCGAGCGCGAGGTCAACCTGTACGTGCACCGCAGCGCCAAGATCGGCGCGGTGAGCGGCGCCACCGCGCGCAGCTTCGACAGCGACGTCGCACCGAAGGACTGACCGACGCAACACGCACCTGCCGCTGCGTGCGCCGGATCCAGGGCACCTGCTCCAGGCGCCCTGCCCGGCCCGCCATGCGGCTGCAGCACACGCAGCTACGCGCTCACCTCACCATGCGGCGCAGGCTCTAAGATCGGGATTCCGCCGCACGAGGAGTTCCGATGCCCCGCAAGATCCTGTTGTGCCTGGCCACGACGCTGGCCCTGGCCGGCTGCAAACGCGAACCCGCCGATGCGCCCAGCGCGCCTGCCGCGCAGACGCCGACCGAGAGCGCGCCCAGCGCGCCGGTCAGCCGCCACACCTTCTCCCCGGACATGACCGCCGGCGACTTCGCCGAACTGGTCAAGACACTGGCGTCGGACGACTTCGAAGGCCGCGGCCCGGGGACGCCCGGCGAAGAAAAGACCGTGACCTACATTCGCGACCAGATGCAGCGCATCGGGCTGCAGCCCGGCAATGGCGACAGCTGGTTCCAGGAGGTGCCGATGGTGGAAACCACCGCCGATGCATCCACCGCCCCCAGCCTGCGCAGCGGCGAGCAGACCCGCACCCTCGCCTTCGGCACCGACATCGTGGTCGGCACCCGCACCGGGCAAGTCGAGGTCAAGCTGGACAACAGCGAGCTGGTGTTCGTCGGCTACGGCGTGGATGCGCCCGAGCAGCAGTGGAACGACTACGCCGGCCAGGAATGGAAGGGCAAGACGGTGGTGATGTTCGTCAACGACCCGGGCTTCCATACCGACGATGCCAAGTTGTTCGACGGCAAGCGCATGACCTACTACGGGCGCTGGACCTACAAGTTCGAAGAAGCCGCACGCAAGGGCGCGGCTGCGGCGTTGATCGTGCACGACACACCCGGTGCCAGCTATGGCTGGGACGTGGTGAAAAATTCCTGGTCCGGCCCGCAATACGACTTGCCGGCCAAGGACGACCCCGACCCGCGCCTGCCGGTGCAGGGCTGGATCAGCGCCGAGACCGCCAGGCAATTGTTCGCCAATGCCGGTCTGGACCTGGCGCAGGCCTACAAGGATGCCAGCAAGCGCGGCTTCAAGCCGGTGCCGTTGAAGGCCAGCTGGTCGGTCGACCTCAAGAGCACGATCGCGGCGAAGACTTCGCGCAATGTGGTCGGCGTGCTGCCGGGCACCAGCCACGCCGACGAGGCGGTGCTGTACATGGCGCATTGGGACCACCTGGGCAAGCATCCGGGCGAAAGCGGCGACAACATCTACAACGGCGCGGTGGACAACGCCACCGGCGTGGCCGGCATCCTGGAAATCGCCGACGCATTCGCCCATCAAGACCCCAAGCCGGCGCGCTCGGTGGTGTTCCTGGCGGTGACGCTGGAAGAATCCGGCCTGCTGGGTTCCAAATACTACGTGGCCAACCCGAGCTTCCCGCTGGACAAGATCGCGGCGGTGATCAACCTGGATGCGATGTCGGTGGCCGGGCGCGCCCGCGATGTCACCGTGGTGGGCATGGGCAGCTCGGAGCTGGAGGACATCCTCAAGCCGATCGCGGCAATGCAGGGGCGCACCCTGCACGCAGAAGCCACCCCGCAAAACGGCTCGTATTTCCGTTCGGATCACTTCAACTTCGCCAAGGCCGGCGTGCCGGCATTGTATGCCGATGGCGGCGAAGACCTGCGCGAGGGCGGTACTGCCGCCGGACGTGCCGCGGCCGAGGACTACGGACGCCACCGCTACCACGCGCCCGGCGACGAATACGACGCCGCCACATGGAAGCTCGATGGCACCATCGAAGATCTGCAGGTGGTCTATGGCGTGGGCAAGGAAGTGGCCGCTGACGAGCGTTGGCCCAACTGGTACCCCGGCAATCCGTTCAAGGCCGCGCGCGATCGCATGATGGCCGGCAGGCCTGGCACAAGTGCGGCGGCCGCGCAGCCGGCCGACGCTGCCAGCACGGCCACGCAGACGAACACGGCCAAGCCCCGACGCTGAGGCTTGCCGATCCATCGCTGCCACACGGTGTCGCAGCGACGCACCAGTGCTCTGGTTCGCGCCGCCATCGGTGAGAATCTTCTGTTACGCAAAAGGTCTCCCATCGGAGGCCTTCGCGTTGCTGCGTCGTGTGAGGCACCTGGCCAATCGCCAGGCAACATCACTGAGCTACGATCTTGCGCGATCGGTTGCTTGCTGCACTGACGCTCCATGTCGGCCCAGGGAGCGGCAGCGTGACCATGCTGCGAGCGTCCTCTGCATGCTCGATCTGCCCTAGCCGCCTGGCAGGCGAACATGACGTGCGCCAACTCAATCGTTATCCACGCTCACCACGTGACCGTCTTCCGGATCCACGTGCAGTTCGACCTTCTGCCCGTTGCGCTTGGCATCGGCCTTCCACAGGCCATCGGTGAACTTGAGGTCGTGCACATCGGCATAGCCGCCGGTAGACAGGGATGCGCGAACGTCGGCTTCGCTGAGCTTGGAGGTGGTCTGGTCGCCGTAGACGCGGCCAGTCACCGGATCGATGTGCACGTCCACGTCCTTGCCGTCGCCGCTACGCGCGTCTGCCGTCCAGACGCCGTGCTCGAACTTGACGTCGTGCACCTTGGTGTAGCCCTTTGCGGTGAGCATGCTGGTGACCTCACCGGAGGTGAGCGCCTTGGCCGGCTTGTCGGCCGCCTGTGCCAACGTACCCTGCAACAGCAAGGCAAGGGCGCCGATCAGTGCGGTCTTCATCAATCGCTGTGTCATGGGAATGCTCCTGCAGTGAAGTGCGCTCATGCTGGAGGGCGGCCTATCGCCATCAGGTGAAAAGGCCCGAGCGGCCGCGACGAAAGTTCAGTTAGCTGAAATGCGCAGCTGCCAATTCACCTGCGCTGCACGCGTTGTTTACATCCAAACGGCTGTTGCGGCCGAGCACGCATGGATGTAGCCATCCAAGATGGAAATCGCAGCAGTCCGCGTGTGCATCCCATCGTGCCAAGGCTGTGTGCCCGGGCGCGCTGCGTGCATAAAACAAAGCCGCCTTACGGCGGCTTGTTTGGCATCAGCGTGTCGTGCGTGCAACGGATACGCTTGTTGCCGAGGTCGATGCAGCGGAAGTGCGCGCTGCTGCAGCAGCGACCGGTGCACGCGTGGCCAGTGCGGCCTGCGGCGACAGGATCGCCATCTGCGGCTTGTCGGTGCCGTCCTTGTTGGGGTGCACGCTGTACGCGTAGCTGAGGTTCCACCACGAACCGGCCGCCCACCAGGTCCAACCCAGCCACACATCTGCATTGGTTTCCATATGGGACAACATGCCTTGCAGCGCCTGGTTGCACACCGCATTGTTGGCGGTGCCGAATTCGGCCAGAAAGCCGCGCTTGCGGTTGGTGCGCAGCCACTGCGTGAAGTTGCGCAGGCGCTCGGCGCCAATGGTGCTGCTGACACACGTGCTGCTGGTGCCGCTGGAATCGGCATCCAGATACTGATGCACTTCGAAGGCGTAGCGATCGAGCGGGTCGTAGATGGACGTCAGCGCGGTGGCGTTGGAGTAGCCATCGTTGGTGGTGGAATACCAACTGTGCGCGCCGGTCCACAATGCGCCGGGCACCAGAATCAGGTTATTGGCACCGGTCCTGCGGATGGCATCGATGGCGGCCTGCGCTGCGCCGGCCCATTCGCTGGCCGAAATATTGTTGGGCTCATTCATCAGCCCGAACATCACCGCGTTGTCGCTGTTGAACACCAGTGCGAGACGACGCCATAGATCGGTGAACGTTGCCACCGGTACTTCCGGGCTGCCGATCTTGTAGCCGTAATACTTGGCGTAGTTATGGATATCGATGACCAGATACATGCCGGCTGCCTTGGCGCGTGCCACGGCCTGTTGCAGCAACGCGAGTTGGGCCGGATCCAGTTCGCCGCCCGCGGTGGGCTGCAGCCGTTCCCACAGGATCGGCAGGCGGATGGTATTCATGCCGACACCGGCGAAATAGGTGTAATCGCTGGCCGCGGCGTACATATAGTCATTGTTGAGGACTCCGGGCTTTTTGGAAGATGCGTATTCGGCACCGGACAGATTGACGCCGGCATAGGTGAGCGCGCGCGTCTGCGCGTGGGCCAACGGCAGGCTGCCAAACACGATGAAAAGCAGCGTGGAGCGCAGTAGCGTGCGCAACGAAAAACAGACAGCGGACATGACACAACTCCTCAGACGGGGGGAGATGCAGCCAAGTGCGTGCGCGTTGCGCGCGATGCGCTGCATCCGTCTGAATCAATGCATCAGCCGTGCCCAAATGCTGCGTGTCGTCGATCCAGCGCCGATATGCGAACTGCATCGCAGTCACACTCTGCAAGGCGCGTTGTCGAGATTTATAGGCCGCACAAAAGCGCGTGATATCACCCGATATTTGCGTCAGTGCGGCATGCGCTCTTCCACGCTGTCGATTTTGCGTCGTATGGAAGCGCCTGCCGTCAGTTGCATGGCGTCATGTCCATGACGTTATGCCGCATTGAAACTGCCACCTAGACTGCAGGCATAGGCTGCCTCAATCCCTTCCGAGAAAAGACGGGCAGAGCGGCCAATCGCGGTAAGGCTCAGCCCGGTAGAACGCGCGTGCTCGCTACCGTCTAGAAACGTGATCTGCGTGGCGACGATGCCTGCTGCGCCCGCGCGCGTCTGCCGTTGCGAACAGCAGCCAAAGCACCGGCGTGCAAGCGTCAGGCGGGCGCGGCGGGCGTTGGCGTGGACCACCTGCGTTGTGCTTTGCGCGCCATTCGCGCCTGCCTGACGACAACTCGCTACGTGCGTCGGTCGCGTTTAATCGGTAATCCGGCGCGCACGCGCGCTCAATATCGACATCTGCGGCTTGTCGCGCCCATGCGCATCCGGTTGCACGTTGAACGGATACGCCGCGCTCAACCACGCGCCTGCCGCCCACCAGGACCAGCCGATCCACACATCGCTGTTGGATTCCATGTAGCCCAGCATGCCGTTGAGCGCGAGATTGCAGGTGACCGTATTGCCGGTGCCGAATTCGCCGAGAAAGCCGCGCTTTTTGTTCAAACGCAGCCATTCGGTGAAGCTGCGCAGCCGTTCGACCCCGACCGTGGCGCTGACGCAACCGCCGCTGGTGCCGCTGGTGCCGCTGGAATCGGCATCCAGATATTGATGCGCTTCGATGGCATACCGATTGAGCGGGTCGCGAATGGATGCCATCGCCACTGCATTGGATTGCCCGGCCACCGTGGAGTACCAGCTATGCGCGCCTGTCCATAACGCACCCGGCACCAGAATCAGATTGTTCGCGCCGGTCTTGCGAATGGTGTCGATCGACGCCTGTGCGGCCGTTGCCCACGCCTGCGGATCGATGTCGTAAGGCTCATTCATCAGTCCGAAGATCACGGCGTTGTCGTTCTTGAAGGCGATTGCCAGCCGTCGCCATAGATCGTTGAAGGTGCTGATCGGCACTTTCGTGCTGCCGATGGTGTGGCCGTAATACTTGGCGTAGTTGTGCACATCCACGATCACGTACATTTTTGCCGCCTTGGCGTTGGCGACTGCCTGCCGGATCAACGCCAGCTGGGCCGGATCCAGCTCGCCACCTGTCTTTGGCTGCAGCCGTTCCCACAGGATCGGCAAGCGCACGGTGTTCATGTGCTTGCCGGCGAAGTAGGCATATTCATCGGCCGCCGGATACCGATAGTCGATGTTGAGCACGCCGGGCTTTTGCGAGGATTTGATCTCGGCGCCGGAAAGATTGACGCCTGCATACTTCAGGCCGGTGGCGCTTTGCGCCTGCGCCAGGGGCATGGTGGCCAGCAATAGGAAAGACAGCGCGCGGCAACGCAGCCGGCGCGTATGCGTGGTGAGGGATTTCATGGGGGAACTCCTGAGACTTCTGCGTGCGAAAGAGCTGTGCAAGGACGACGTGCCGAGACGGGCATGAGCTCGTTCGATGTACGACAGCAACGCGTCCATCACCAGACTAGGCGTATGCGCCCGCACAAACTACGGTTGAGAGGGATCAATCGGCCAAGCTGTGCAGTGACACACAGTTCTTGTGTTAGAGCGCGCACGCATGGCCCGAACGCACCGCACCGTTTGCGCATGCTTCAAACCAGTGGCACACCATGACCTGCGCGATGGCGTGCTGCGCATCGCAGGCGAATGCAGCTGCGTTGCGTGCAAAGCCTCTGCGCTGAAGCGCTTATCTGTTCATCGCGATGGACTGCCTGATTGTCAATGCTGTCGTCGGGCAGTGCCAACCACCGCGGCAGACAGAGCGCAGGTGGCGTGCGCAATCGCGGTGGCGCGATACGGGATGAGATCGCTTGCGCGTCGTCCACGCACTTGGTGCGAGCGCGTTACCTCAGCGCGTCGTCGCGACGGCTGCTGTGCACTGCAGCTTGCACAAGCGCAGGCAAGACATGGCACGCGCTCGATGCCGGGCTGTTGCGCGCCATCGAAGAGCGCACATCGGCAATCGGAAGCATTTGAGCTGGCGCGGGATGGCTTCTGCCTTCTGTGCGACCACCGCGAGCTAGCGGCGGTCTGCTCTTCTGCGAAGCAGACTGCCCTCCAACGCGATGCACGGCAATGGACACAAAAAAAGTGGCCGCAACACAGGTCGCGACCACCTCTGCCTGCCCCGTTGCTTACTTGCCGGCGCGGCGTGCGTACTTGCTCAGGATCGCCATCTGCGGTTTGTCGCTGCCGTCCTTGCCCGGCTGCACGGTGAAGGGGTAGTCCGGCTTCCACCAGGAACCCGCCGCCCACCAGGTCCAGCCCAGCCACACGTCGCTGTTCTTTTCCATGTAGGTCAGCATGCCTTCCAGCGCCTTGTCGCAGACCGGATTGTTGGCCGTGGCGAATTCGCCCAGAAAGCCTTTCTGCTTGTTCTCGCGCAGCCACGAGGTGAAGCCCTGCAGCTTTTCCTGGCCTACCGAATCGCTGGTGCATACCGGCTTGGTGCCGCTGTAGTCTTTATCCAGGTATTGATGCGCCTCGAAGGCCAGGTTGTTGCCCGGGTCCTTGAGGATTTCCAGCGCCTTTGCGTTGGAGACGCCGTAGCTGGTGCTGCGCCAGCTGTGTGCACCGGTGTAGGCGGTGCCCGGCACCAGGATCAGATTCTTCGCGCCGGTCTTGCGGATCGCGTTGATCGCTCCCTGCGCGGCATTGGCCCAGTCGGGTGCGGAAATGCCATTGGGCTCGTTCATCAGCCCGAAGATCACCGCCTTGTCGTCCTTGAACTCCAGCGCCAGCCGGCGCCACAGATCGGCCAACGCGCTGGCCGGCACATCGCTGGTACCGATGCGCTTGCCGCTGTACGTGGCGTAGTTGTGCAGATCCAGGATCAGGTACTGCTTGTTGGCCTTTGCTGCCTCGAGCGACTTCTTGATCAGCCCCAATTGGGCCTGGTCCAGCTGACCATTGAGTTCGGGCTGCACGCGTTCCCACAGGAACGGCAAGCGGATCGTATTCATGCCCTTGCCGGCGAAATAGCTGAAGTCCGAGGCGGCAGGATAGGTGTAGTCCTTGAACAAGGTGCCGGGTTTCTTGCGCGAGTTGAACTCGGCACCGGACAGATTGACGCCAACATACTTCAGGCCGGCGCTTTCCTTCTTCGGCCCGGCGGGCTCCTTGGCCTGGACCAACGGAATGGCAGCAATCAGGGTCAACGCGAGCGCAGCAGTGCGCAAGCGGGACAAGTGCGGGGGGGTGCGGAACATGGAAGCCTCCTTCGGCATCGACGTGGGCGGCCGCGGTGGGAGGGCACGGCCAGCAGAGATGGTGCGCGGCGATCAGCTGCTGCGTGAGCCTAGGGGCTCGCACGTTAGCGCGCCATTCACGCGCATCGCGCGGATTTGATCGTGCACGAACACCTGCAGGGCGCATCATGCCGCTGCGGTAGCGTTCGCAAGAGGGCAGGCAAGACGGACTGTCGCACGAGTGCGACATCTGCCTGTTTTAAGCTACCAGTCCTTCCTTTTTGTCGTTGGCGCTCCTTGCCGATGACGCAACGCCCCGGAGCTTTCCCCATGAGCACAGCCCACGCCTACGCTGCCCAGGCCGCCGATCAACCACTTGCCCCATTCGTGTTCGAACGCCGTGCGCCCGGCCCCAACGACGTGCAGATCGACATCGCCTACTGCGGCGTGTGTCACTCGGACCTGCATACCGCACGCAACGAATGGCACAACACGCTGTACCCCTCGGTGCCCGGCCACGAAATCGTCGGCCGCGTCACGGCGGTGGGCAATGCGGTCACCGGCTTCAAGGTCGGCGACCTGGCCGGTGTTGGCTGCATGGTCGATAGCTGCCGCAGCTGCGCCTCCTGCCAGGAAGGCGAAGAACAGTATTGCGAAGCCGGCTTCACCGGTACCTACAACGGGCCGATGTTCGGCGGCGGCGAGAACACCTACGGCGGCTATTCGGACCATATCGTGGTCGACCAGAAGTACGTGCTGCGCATCACCCACAGCGACAACCTGGCCGCGGTGGCACCGCTGCTGTGCGCCGGCATCACCACCTATTCCCCGCTGGCGCACTGGAAGGTGGGTCCGGGCCAGAAGGTAGGCGTGGTCGGTCTGGGTGGCCTGGGCCACATGGCGGTGAAGATCGCCAAGGCGATGGGCGCCACCGTGGTGCTGTTCACCACCTCCGAAAGCAAGCGCGCCGATGCGCTGCGCCTGGGCGCCAGCGAAGTGGTGATCTCCAAGGACGAAGCGCAGATGGCCGCGCAGTACAACACCCTGGACTTCATCCTCAACACGGTGGCCGCACCGCACAACCTGGACCCGTTCCTCAACGCGCTCAAGCGCGATGGCGCCATGGTGCTGGTCGGCGTGCCGGAGCAGTCGCACCCGTCGCCGGCGGTGTTCAACCTGATCATGAAGCGCCGCACCCTGGCAGGCTCGCTGATCGGCGGCATTCGCCAGACCCAGGAAATGCTGGATTTCTGCGCCAAGCACAACATCGTCTCGGACATCGAAACCATCCGCGCCGACCAGATCAACGCCGCCTACGAGCGCATGCTCAAGAGCGACGTGAAGTACCGCTTCGTGATCGATATGGCGACCTTGGATAAGGCGGCCTGATTCGTTATTGCTTCAGGCTGTAGTGCTGCCGCTTGCGCCGTTATTGGGCGCAAGCGGTCAAGCTTATGTCGATCGCGAAGAAGATTCGGTTTTGTGAGGCTCACGCCGCGGCAGGCCGCGACATCAATGAATTATTTTGCGCCACCTTGAATATCTCAGCTAGCTGCTTCTTTTACGAGTGCTGCTGCAAGATCGCTAGGAGTTTGCGAGAGTGCTGCACGAGTCATGAGGTCGTTTGGTGAAAGCGCAAATCGTCCGTAGTGCTCAAACAGCAGTCCGAACAAGATGGGATTCTGTTGGGAGTGGATGCCCACATCCATGAGCGACTGCGCGGCTCCAAGCAGGTGTGCCCTTAGACTGCTTGGAGCAACGACAGAAACACCTGTCCGGTGGTCCAGAACATGTATTGCGCCAGCGCCAAACAAATCAAGCGTCACCATCAGACTTCAGTCACCCTGCGCGATCGGATAGGGCACAAAAAACCTAACAACAACGTCTTCCACTGCCCCCGACGGCAATTTAAATTGCAAATTGCGCTCTGCGAATATCGGATTCATGACGTGGATTCGAGTCTGCGGCTTAGCATTCCCTACGCCGCAGCCGGCTCCTTGACCTGCGCTTTGACCCCCAGCAATTGCACGATGCTGCCCGCCGCGTCGCGGCCTTCGGCCACTGCAGTCACCACCAGGTCGGCACCGCGCACGCAGTCGCCGCCGGCGAACAGGCGCGGGTTGGTGGTCTGGTAGGGCAGGCGGCCGTTGCCGTCGGCCGGGGCGACGATGCGGCCGTTGCTGCCGGCTTCCACGCCTTGTGAGGCCAACCAGTCGGGCAGGGTGGGCGAGAAGCCGAAGGCGATGATCACCACGTCCGCTTCCAGCAGCGATTCGCTACCTTCCACCGGTACTGCGTTGCGGCGGCCGCTGGCATCGGGCTCGCCTAATTTGGTTTCCACCACGGTCACGCCGATGGCTTCGTCGTCGGCGCCGGATTCGATCGACAGCGGCTGACGATTGAACAAAAAACGCACGCCTTCTTCGCGGGCGTTGGCGACCTCGCGTGCGGAGCCGGGCATGCTGGCTTCGTCGCGGCGATAGGCGCAGGTGACCTTGGCCGCGCCCAGGCGAATGGCGCTGCGCACGCAGTCCATGCCGGTGTCGCCGCCGCCCAGCACCACCACGCGCTTGCCGGTGAGGTCGGGCAGGGCGAGCTGGTCTTCCCAGCCGGCGATCGGCCGGCCGTGCGGGTCGTTGCCGCTGACGATGCGGCTGTTCTGCACCAGGAACGGCAGCGCCGGCAGCACGTTCTTCAGGTCCTGCCCGGGCAGGCCGCCGTCGGTGTAGCGATAGGCGCCGGTGCCGAGGAAGACGGCGTCGTACTCGGCCAACAGTTGTTCGATGCTGATGTCCTTGCCGATCTCCACGCCCAGGCGGAACTGCACGCCCATGCCTTCAAGGATCTCGCGGCGCTTGCCGATCACCGACTTGTCCAGCTTGAAGCTGGGGATGCCGAACTGCAGCAGGCCGCCGATCTGCTCGTAGCGGTCGTACACCACCGCTTCGATACCGGCGCGCGCCAGCCGGTCGGCGCAGGCCAGGCCGGCCGGGCCGGCGCCGATCACCGCCACGCGGTGGCCGCTGGGCTGCACGTTGCCCAGGTCCGGACGCCAGCCCATCTTGAAGGCGGTGTCGACGATGTACTTCTCCACCGCACCGATGGTGACCGCGCCGAATTCTTCCAGCGTGCAGCTGCCTTCGCACAGGCGGTCCTGCGGACACACGCGTCCGCACACTTCCGGCAGCGGGTTGGTGGAATGGCACAGCGCGGCGGCTTCTTCGATGCGGTTTTCCTGCACCAGCTGCAGCCACTGCGGAATGGCGTTGTGCACCGGGCATTTCCAGCTGCAATACGGATTACCGCAGTCCAGGCAACGGCCGGCCTGGTATTGCGCGTCGGCCTTGTCGAACCTGCCGTACAACTCGCCCCAGTCGCCGGACGTGCGCAGTTCCACCGGAATGCGCGTGGGCATGGTCCGTGGCAGGTCGAGGAATTGGAAGGCTTGTTTGCGGCTCATAGGCGCTGGGAATCGAGAATGGGGAATGGAGAATCGGAAAAGCGGGTCGCGACGAACGGGAAGAGGGTCGGGGAACCGGTTTTACAATTCCCGATTCCCCATTCTCGATTCCCGGCGGCGGCTACGCCGCCCGCCTGAGCGACTCCGTCAGCGACTCGATGCTGGCGGCCTTGGGTTTGACCAGCCAGAACTTGCCGATGTAGTCGCGGAATTCGTCCAGGATCTGCTGCGCCCAGATGCTGCCGGTGAGTTCGCGGTGGCGGCTGATCAAGGTGTGCAGGTGCTGGCGATGGTTCTCGAAACCTTCGGCCGAGACGCGGTGGATGTCGATCAACTCGTGGTTGTAGCGGTCCACGAAGTCGCGCTCGATATCCAGCACGTAGGCCAGCCCGCCGGTGAAGCCGGCGCCGAAGTTCAGGCCGACCTTGCCCAGCACCAGCACCACCCCGTCGGTCATGTATTCGCAGCAGTGGTCGCCGGCGCCTTCCACCACCGCCAGTGCGCCGGAGTTGCGCACCGCAAAGCGCTCGCCGGCGCGGCCGGCGGCGAACAGCTCGCCGCCGGTGGCGCCATACAGGCAGGTGTTGCCGACGATCGGCGTGTTGCGTGCCTCGAAGCGCGCGCCGCGTGGCGGACGCACCACCAGGCGGCCGCCGGCCATGCCCTTGCCGACGTAGTCGTTGGCTTCGCCTTCCAACTCCAGCTGCAGGCCACCGGCGTTGAACGCGCCGAAGCTCTGCCCGGCGGTGCCGCGGAAGCGCAGATTCAACGGCGCATCGCTCATGCCGTGGTTGCCGTGCGCGCGTGCGATGGCGCCGGACAGGCGCGCGCCGATCGAGCGGTCGGTGTTGTGGATCAGGAAGCGATGGTCGCCGCCGCGCTTGTTGGCGATCGCATCGGCGAGCAGGCCGTCCATCTGCGTGGCCAGGCTGTCGGGCGATTCGTACAGGCGTTGGGCCGCGCAGTGACTGCCGTCGTACTGCGCATGCGTGAGCAGGCGCGACAGGTCGACCTTGACGCCCGGGCGCGGCGAGACGTCCAGCTGTTCCAGCAGGTCGGTGCGGCCGACGATCTCGTCCAGCGAGCGCACACCCAGATACGACAGCCACTGGCGCACTTCTTCGGCCAGCAGGCGGAAGAAGTGTTCCACCCGTTCCGGCAGGCCGGTGAAATAGCCGGCGCGCAGGCGCTCGTCCTGGGTGGCCACGCCGGTGGCGCAGTTGTTGAGGTGGCAGATGCGCAGGTATTTGCAGCCCAGCACGATCATCGGCGCGGTGCCGAAGCCGAAGCTGTCGGCACCGAGCAGCGCGGCCTTGACCACGTCCAGGCCGGTCTTCAGGCCGCCATCGGTCTGCAGGATGGTGCGCTCGCGCAGGTCGTTGGCAACCAGCGCCTGGTGCGACTCGGCCACGCCCAGTTCCCACGGCACGCCGGCATAGCGGATCGAACTGACCGGGCTGGCACCGGTGCCGCCGTCATGGCCGGACACGGTGATCAGATCGGCGCCAGCCTTGACCACGCCGGCGGCAATCGTGCCGACGCCGGCATGTGCCACCAGCTTCACCGACACCAGCGCGGTCGGGTTGACTTGCTTGAGGTCGTAGATCAGCTGGGCCAGGTCTTCGATCGAATAGATGTCGTGATGCGGTGGCGGGCTGATCAGGCCGATGCCGGGCTTGGCGTAGCGCAGCCGGGCAATCAGCTCGTTGACCTTGTGGCCGGGCAGCTGACCGCCTTCGCCGGGCTTGGCACCCTGGGCGACCTTGATCTGCAGCACTTCGGCGTTGACCAGATATTCGGGAGTGACACCGAAGCGGCCGGAGGCCACCTGCTTGATCTTGGAGCGCTTCTCGGTGCCGTAGCGGGCCGGATCCTCGCCGCCTTCGCCGGAATTGCTGCGCCCGCCCAGGCGGTTCATCGCGATCGCCAGCGCTTCGTGCGCTTCCGGCGACAACGCGCCCAGGCTGATGGCGGCGCTGTCGAACCGTCGCAGCACGTCCTCGGCCGGTGCCACGTCATCCAGCGGAGTGGGGGTGTCGGCGCGCTTGAGCTGCACCAGGTCGCGCAGCGTGGAGGCCGGGCGCGCATGCACCGCGTCCACGTACTTCTGCCAGTCGCCGGCATCGCCGGTACGGGTGGCACGCTGCAGCGTCATGACCACGTCGGGGTTGTACATGTGGTACTCGCCGCCGTGCACGTACTTGAGCAGGCCGCCCACCTCCGGCTTGAGTTGGTCGTTCCAGGCACGCACGGTCAGCTCGCGCGCCTCGGTGTCCAGCCGCGCCAGGTCCACGCCGCCGATGCGCGCCGGGGTGTCGGCAAAGCACAGGTCCACCACGTCCGGGTCCAGCCCGACGATCTCGAACAGCTGCGCGCCGCGGTAGCTGGCGATGGTGCAGATGCCCATCTTGGAGATGATCTTGGACAGGCCCTTGTAGATGCCCTTGCGGTAGCGGCGGCCGATCTGCGACTGCTCGCCGCCCTTGCTCAGCTGCAGGATGCCGCGCCGGCCCAGGTCGAACAGGGTCTGGTAGGCCAGGTACGGATACACCGCGGTGGCGCCGACGCCGAGCAGGCAGGCCATGTGGTGCGGGTCGCGCGCGGTGCCGGTCTCGATGATCAGGTTGACGTCGCAGCGCAGGCCCACCTTGCACAGGTGGTGATGCACCGCGCCGGTGGCCAGCAGCGCATGCGCCATCGGCCGGTCCGGCACCGGGTAGCGGTCGGACAGCAGCAGCATCACCGCACCGGCGCGCGCTGCGGCTTCCACCTCCTGGCAGATGCGCTCCAACCCGGCCTTGAGGCCTTCTTCCAGGCTATAGGACAGGTCGATCAGGCGGTTGCGCTCGACGTACTGCTCCATCTTCAGCAGCTGGCGCAGTTTGCGCTGGCTGAGCACCGGCGAATTGAGGATGACGTGGTTCACCGTCTCCGCACCGGCGTGGAAGATGTTGGTCTCCTTGCCAAGCTGTGTGGTGAGCGACATCGCGATGCCTTCGCGCAGCGGGTCGATCGGCGGGTTGGTGACCTGCGCGAACGCCTGGCGGAAGTAGTCGTACAACGGCCGGGTCTGACGGCTGAGCACCGCCATCGGGGTGTCGTCGCCCATCGAGCCGGTGGCTTCCTGCTCGGTTTCGGCCAGCGGGCGCAGCACCTGTTCCACTTCCTCGGTGCTGAGCTGGAACAGCTTGTGATAGCTGCGCAGGGTCTGCTCGCTGAAGGGCTCCTCCACCAGCGAGGGGTCGATCAATTCGGTCTGCAGATAGGTCACGCCCTGCTGCAGCCATTGCTTGTACGGGGCGCGCGCACGGTTGATGCGGTCGATGGCGTCCGAGTCCAGCAGGTCGCCGCGCTTGAGGTCGATCGCCATCATTTCGCCGGGGCCGAGCTTGCCCTTGCGGGTGATGCGCTCGGCCGGCAGCTCCCACACGCCGGCTTCGGAGGCCACCAGGAAATGGCGGTCGGAGGTCAGCATCCAGCGCGCCGGGCGCAGGCCGTTGCGGTCGAGCATGCACGCCGCATAGCGGCTGTCGCAGGCCACGATACCGGCCGGGCCGTCCCACGGTTCGGTGTTGAGGCCGTAGAACTCGTAGAACGCGGCCAGATCGGCGTCCTTGAACTCCAGCGACTGGGTGGCCGGCGGCACCAGGATGCGCAGCGCCTGCAGCAGGTCCATGCCGCCGGCGATCAGCAGCTCCAGCATGTTGTCCAGGCTCTGCGAATCGGAGCCGTGCATGGAGATCACCGGATCGAACTGCGCGATGTCGAAGCGCGGTGTCTGCCATACCTTGCTGCGCGCCTGCGCCCAGCGCCGGTTGCCTTCGATGGTGTTGATTTCCCCGTTGTGCGCGAGCAGCCGGAACGGATGCGCCAGCGGCCAGCGCGGCAGCGTGTTGGTGGAAAAACGCTGGTGGAAGACAATTGCGCTGGATGAGAGGTCGCTGCGCTGCAGGTCCGGGTAGAACGTGCTCAGCTTGTCCGGCAGCACCATGCCCTTGTAGCTGATGCCGTTGGGCGAGAGGGTGGTGACGTAGAAATTTTCGACCGCATGCAGCGCCTGCTCGGCGCGCCGGCGCGCCAGGAACAGCGCCAGGGTGAAGCCGTCTTCGGTCTGTTCGGCACCGGCATCGACAAAGACCTGTTCGATACGCGGCAAGGTATCGCGTGCCAGCTGGCCGCACACGCTGTCATCGGTGGGCACCACGCGCCAGCCGCGCAAGTGCACGCCGGCGCTGTGCAGCTGCGCTTCCAGTTCGGCCCGACATCGCGCGGCATCGGCTTCGTCCAGCGGCAGGAACACCACCCCGGCTGCGTAGCGCGTGCCCAGGGCGATGCCGGCATCACGCGCCAGCCCGCGCAAGAACGCATCGGGTTTGCGAATCAGCAGGCCGCAGCCATCGCCGGTGAGCCCGTCGGCGGCGACACCGCCGCGGTGGGTCATGCGCGAGAGCGCCGCAATCGCGGTATCCACCAGCGCGCGGGAAGGTTGGTCGTCCAACTGGGCGACCATGCCAAAACCACAGGCATCGCGCTCATCGCGCATGCTGTTGTAGAGACCGTCGTCGTTGAGCCCTTGGCGAGTGCGGGGGGCCATGTCTGCCTCTTTGCGATCTTAGGAGAGCGGCGACGACGTTGCAGCGCTCGATCCGTGGAGCGTTCGAAGAGGTCACCGGATGATCGACTAGACCACAGTTGATGCGGTGCCGCAATACACCGTTACAGCTGCAACGAGAACCATTGCAATCCCTTGTGCCAGCAGGCTTGGCGCCGGTCTTGCGACAGGCGCCAACGCCGTCTCAGCCGCAGCGCACCGAGCTGATCACGTTCTTGGCGTCCACTTCCAGATTGAGCCGTTCGCCATTGAATTCCATGGTGGTCATCTGGCCGGGTTTGAGCACACGCACCGACTTGGCGCCGGCGTCGCTGCGTGCCTGTTCGCCCACCGCATCGGTCAACGGCTGGCCCACCAGCGATTGCACCTGGGTGGCATCGCAGCTGCCGATCGGCGGCGCTTCCGGCGCCGCATCCGGTGCGGGCGCAGCGGCTTGTTCGGCCGCGTGCTGGGCATTGGCGGTGACGGCTTCCTGCTCATCGGGTTGCGGTTTGTTGCAGGCAGTCAATGCAGTCAGCACAACCAGGGTGCAAGCCAGGCGGGCAATAGGCAGAACAGCGCGCATCGATGACTCCAGCAAAGGGGGACGCGCAAGCATAAGCACAAAGTCACGCGACGGGCATGGCTTGCGCACACGGCGTTGTCGCTGCGTTGACGCAGCCTAGTCCTGCTGCACCTAACAATCGCGGCCAGTCCTTCGACCTGTGCGCAATGAAAGCCAAACGTGTTCTTCGCAATGCCACAGTGGCCGCCAGTACGGTCGGCAAGCTCGCGGCGGTCGCCACCGGCGCGGCGGTCGCCACGGCCGCCGTTGCAAGCGCGGCAGCGGTGGCGCAGGCCAAGGCGACCGCGCGTGCGGCCGGGCTGACCTATGTCAACGATCAACAGCCCGGCATCAGCCGCCGCAAGGCCGGCAAGAGCTTCAGTTACCGCGATGCCGACGGGCAACGCATTGCCGATGCCGAGACCTTGCAGCGCATCCGTTCGCTGGCGATTCCGCCGGCCTATACCGAAGTGTGGATCTGCGCCAAGCCCAATGGCCATCTGCAGGCCACCGGGCGCGATGCGCGGCGGCGCAAGCAATACCGCTACCACGCCGACTGGGCGCAGGTACGCGGCGAGGGCAAGTTCGAACGCGTGATCGCCTTCGGTACCGCGCTGCCCAAACTGCGGCGGCGGTTGCGTCGCGATCTGCTGCTGTCGGGATTTCCACGCGAAAAGGTGCTGGCGATCGTGGTGGCGTTGCTGGCCGACACCCTGGTGCGCGTCGGCAATGCCGAATACGCACGCAGCAATCGCTCGTACGGACTGACCACCCTGCGCAACCGGCATATGGAATTTCTGAAAGGCGGCCGCGCGCGGCTGAAGTTCCGCGGCAAGAGCGGCCAGGACCACGATATCGAAGTGGACGACAAGCAGCTGGTCAAACTGATCCGGCAATGCCAGCAGCTGCCGGGGCAATCGCTGTTCCAGTACCGCGACGACGATGGCCAGTTGCAGCCGGTGGATTCGGGTGAGGTCAACGACTATCTACGCGAGGCGATGGGCGAAGACTTCACCGCCAAGGATTTCCGCACCTGGGGCGGCACCTTGGCTGCACTGCAGCGGCTGGCACGCCTGCCATTGCCCGAGCGCAGCAGCGAACGCGCGCTGAAGCAGGTGCAGAACGATGTCATCCGTGAGGTGGCCGATGCCTTGGGCAACACGCCCTCGGTGTGTCGCAAGGCCTACATCGACCCATGCGTCTTCGAAGGCTGGCGTGCGGGCCAGCTGCAGGCCATGGCCACCGGTGTGCGTGGCGAGCGCCAGTGGGAGGCGGCCACGCTGAAGTTCTTGAGCGCTTCGCGTAGCAAGCTCAAGACACAGGCGAAGTCTGTGGCAAGGCGCAAGTCGGCGTAAGCGCCCGAGGCTGACACGCCACGGCATTCGCCACAGCCAAGGGGTCGGCGTGCGCGGGCATCACGTACCGCGCGCACGCCAGTTCCTGCGCGTCGCTCATGTCCGCCTGGCGACGATCAGCGACGCGGTGTCAACCACTCCAGGTGGCCGTCTCGGGACGCAGACAGCAGCGCGTGCCGTACCGAATCCCGAATGTCGATTCCCCAACCCGAATCTTCAGCCGCAATAGATTGCAGTGATGCTGTTGTTCGGGCCGGTTTCGATGGTGAGCTGATCGCCGCCGCTTTCGCTGGCGCCCTGGGCCGGGTCGGCCAGGCCGCTGGCGGTGGTGCCGCCGGTTGCGCGCTCGCCGCGACGGACGATGACCGTCTGGCTGTCGCTATCCACGCGCGCACGTTCGATGGTCTGCGCGGCTGCCGCCAGACCCACCGCACCACGCACCTTGTCGCTATGGCACTGGCCGGAGATGGCGCCGTCGATGGGCTGTATCTGCGCGACCTGGTTGGAGGCACAGGCCGACAACAACGCAGCGGCAGCGAGTGGGGCGAGGATACAGATCATCGGGAATCTCCAGGGCAAGAATGCCGCAAGCGTGAAGCTGGCGTTGTCGGGATGGCATGAAGATGCTGCGCCACGCCGTGCGAGAGACAAGCGTCACCTGGTTTGTCGCGTGCCGCCAGCCGGTTCCCCATGGATCGACGATGGGGCACATCGGCGCCGGCTTCTGTGCGGCCTATCCAGGGACGCACTGGAGGTGGTGGCCGAGGACCGCACGGTCGATCTGATGGAAGAGCGGTTCGATGTCGCCATCCGCATCAACCCAGGCCCGGACAGCCGCCTGGTCGGGCGTTGCTTTGCCAAGGAGAGCTTGCACGGGCCATGGCCCTGGCAGCGGCAGACAGACGCTGTTGATAACAGTAGAAGGCGAGAGCAACTCCCGCGTCGCGCCAACGTTGCTGGCGCCAAGATGCGCCAGACGTAAAAACTGTTTTGGAGGACTAAGTGAGAGTCGCGCCCAATGGATGTGGGAAAAGCTGAGAACGAGTAAACCAGCACCGGATAGGAAATCTTCAGGCAAAAGAAAGGCCCCCAAAGGGGCCTCCTGAAGCGCTGATGGCTGCAAGCCCTGTCTACCGCAGGCTTCGACTCCCCTGAAGAGAGCGCCAGTGAATTGAGGACTTCTCCGCTTGACGCAAATCTCGGGCAGTCTTATTGACATCGGAAATTAGGGCCTGGAGATCTTCCTTGGCACGCGCCTTGATGCGTGCAACCTGTGCTAGCAGCTTGGATGTGCCCGTCTTCCTGACTGCTTGGGCCAAGTCGAACTTGTCATTTCTATGGGCGTATGTCTCATGCGGGTCCATAGCCCTAAGAAGCAGAGAGGAACATCGCTCAACATCTTGCTCGACGCATACGTTTGATCGGACTCCTGGCATGCGTCCCGTATGGAGGAGGACTTTGGCTCCACGAAGCGACGCAATGGTGCGAGGAGGGAGCTTCAGGCGTCCTTCCACATCAAAGTCGACTGCATCGTTGCCAGAGCGATCTTCGAGGTCTGGCACAAAGACCATCTGCTCTCTATCCCTGGTTGGAGAGTGCGTAACAGCCGCATGGCGCGTCTTTAGAAAAGAGACTGCGGCTTCTTCATCCATGCCGCGACTACTTGCAAACGAACTAAGCATGGCCCAGTCATCATTCAGTTGCGGGTCGTTAACGGCGAGGCTGACACGCCTGTGGTCAGCGAATTTGGATCCGAAATCGATCAACGCACGAATAAAAAAGCGGAATTCGCTAGCCCTGTCAGGGAGCTTGCGTCGAAGGAAGTGAGTCCAGCGTGCTAGGACGTCAGAAAAGACCTTCAGCGGGTCCAGTGCTTCCATGAACCGTCCGTACCTAGGGAAGGTCTGATCAACTCACCGCAGATGCGCGACACTATCGCCTTATGTAGAGGATTCATCCATGCAGCTGACGTTCGGTGACGCTGAGGGCTTGGGCAAGCGTAAGCAGACCCGGCGCGAGATCTTTCTTGCCGAGATGGAGCAGGTTGTTCCGTGGCAGCAACTGCTTGCCCTGATCGCGCCGCACTATCCAGTGTCGGGGCGGCCAGGTCGGCAGCCGTACGCACTGGCGACGATGTTGCGGATT
>NZ_JAGHWR010000009.1:0-45163 GCF_017746155.1 Xanthomonas sp. D-36-1 | reverse complement strand
GCTGCCACGGAACAACCTGCTCCATCTCGGCAAGAAAGATCTCGCGCCGGGTCTGCTTACGCTTGCCCAAGCCCTCAGCGTCACCGAACGTCAGCTGCATGGATGAATCCTCTACATAAGGCGATAGTGTCGCGCATCTGCGGTGAGTTGATCAGACCTTCCCTAACTTTTTCGCCAAGCCGACCGCCGATCGCGGCCGGCTTGCGCTCCCTCGCGGCCATTGGTCCGTTGAGCGAGTGCGCTGTCCGGCGAGTGCATCGATGGTGTCGACCCGTCGGTCCTTGTCGTTGGGGATGCACCTTCCTTCACTCTGGACAAACAGATATGACCACTTCCCGTGAGATCCATACGCTGGCCCGTGCCTGTCGGCGCCTGGGAACAATCGCGTTATTTGCAGCATTGCCACAGTGGGCGATGGCCGCCTGCGGCGACTCCAGCGCAACCAAAATGAATGCCATCCTGTTCAATGGTGCCGACAAGACCACGGTGCTGGCGCATCGCGGCCTATGGGGAAAATACGCCGGGATCGCCGATCTGCCGGAGAACTCGCGCGGCGCGCTGCAGGCTGCCAACGACCAATGCATGGATGGCGTGGAGCTGGACGTCAAGCTCACCAGCGATGGCGTACCGGTCCTGTTGCACGACTACAATCTTGGCCGTACCACCACCGTGTGGCAGCAGCATCCCGGCGTCAAATACGATCCCATCACCAACCAGGGTGTGAACCCGTCGGTCCTGGTGACGCCCTGGTCGCAGGTCAGCGCGCTCTTTCTGTTGAGCCCGGACCGCACCACCATTACCGGCTATCACGTGCCGCGCGTCGATGACGTGTTCGCCTATTACAAGCAGCACAACCTGCGCACTCCGATGGTGTTCGACATCAAGGATGCGGCGACGGTACGCGCCGTCCGCAAAGCGGCGGAAGGCGCGTTCGGGTTGGCGTCCGGCAGCTATGTCGCCGCCAAGGTCAATGCAACGCTGTACACCAGTCGCGATGCCTACCGTGCCGACGGTAGCGGCATGGTCGGCATTCCGGTGTTCACCACCAACATGCTGGGCAAGATCAACGTGCGCCAGACGATCTCGGCGTGGATGAACGACGGCCAGCAGACGATGGAGATCAACGTCAAGCAGCTCGGTGGCTTGTTGCAAAGCGATGCCGACTTCATTCGTGAGCGCGGTTATCGCGTCGGTGTATTCCAGGCCATTCCCGATGGACCGTATGCCGGCAAGTTCTATCAAAACAGCGGTGCCTGCTGCTATGCCTTGTCGGATCTGTATTTCTCCTACTCCGGTGGCCGCGACACCGCCGACAATCGCGGCAACCTGGATTTCATCGTGCGCGACGAGGCATTCGGCCTGATCACCACCGATGACCCGAAGGCCGCCATCGCCTATCTGCGTGCGCGCGGCAAGCACGAATAACGCGTGCATCTGGCCGACCCGACGGCGGCGCTGACCGCCGTCGGGTCTTGTCTAACGGAGGTTGTCGTATGGTGTCCACACGTTTGTTGCTCGCTGCGCTAGCGGTGAGCCTGATCTTCTGCGTGGCAGCGGCGCAGGCCGGCGCTGCCGTATCCGATGTACGCAGTCACCAGGCAACGGTGCTGCAGATCGGCAAGCAAGCGCTCGATGCCCAGGAGTACCGCGTGCTTGCACTGGCTGGCTTGCCACAGGATTTCAATCCCGCCAGTGCAGCCGACCCGGAATTTGTGCGCGAATTCGCCGATCGCCTGTTGCTGGTGGAGCAGGCTCGGCGTGAGCATTTGCAGGACGACCCGGTCGTGGCCGCGCGCATACGTCAGGCGACCGATGCGATCCTGGCCAAGGCCGTGCAGACGCGTGCGCGCGAAAGCGCGCAGATCGATGCTGCGCAGATCAAAGCGCAGTTCGATGCGCATCCCCACGATTACGATGAAGTGCACTTGAGCCATTTGTTCGTGGCGTTGAAGCCGCAGGGCGCCGCGCGGCGTGGGACGCCCCTGACCGATGCTCAGGCGCTTGCCCGGGCGCAGCGCCTCAAGCAACAGCTGGAGTCCGGCACACCGTTTGCCGAACTGGCGATGCGGCAGTCCGACGATGCCAGTACTGCGGCCGAAGGCGGCGAACTGTCGCCGATGTTTCTGCGCAATGTGGCGGACGCGTTCGTCGCGCCGGTGCAGGACCTGGCGGTGGGGCAGGTGTCGGCGCCGGTACGTGGCGCGGAGGGTTACCACCTGATCCGTGTCGATGCGCGGCGACCGGCAACCCTGGACAGCGCACGCGGACAGATCGAGGTGCAATTGCGTGACCAGGCGGCTGCCAACGCATTGGAGCAATTGCGTCAGGCCAATCCGGTGCGTTTCGATCGCGCCGCGCTGGAAGCGGCACTGCATTGAGGGGGCCATGACAAGCCAAGTGCATACCGTGCATGCATCTGGCGAGCGGCCAACTTGGCCGAGCTGGGGCCTGCGTGTCGCGGTCATGGTATTGCTGGCGTGCAGCGCGTGGTGGCTGTGCGCGTTGCATGCTTCAGCCCCCCGGCACGTGCAGGATAAATCGATGATGCCAGGCACGCCTCCGGTCGCGGCCCGATCGCGCCAGCGATCGGACAACATCTCGCGCAGCCTGTTCGATACCGCCATGCAGCAACTTGCCTGCCGCGAACGTCAGCACGAACAGGCTGCGCAGATCGCGCGCGGTGGAGTGATCGTCGCAGGGTTGTCTGGTCGTGCCGGATGCGTGGCAGACACGCCCTTGCAGATCGAGGCGATGTTACGTACAGCTGCCGCGCGTGGCGATGTGGATGCCCAGCGCTATCTGCTGGCGCACCACGCGGCCGACCTGATGCAGCGTGCCGTGGCGGCCGCGCCTGCGGGCACGCAGCAAACGTTGTCGCCGGATGCAGAGCGCGAGGTGGCTGTCATCGTGAGCGACCTGGAAGCGCTGGCATTGGCAGGCCACCGCGATGCCATCGATACCCTGGCGCAAGTGGTGGAATCGCCCCTGCTGCATGCGCCCGACCCGGTCTATGCGGCCGCGTGGCGACTCGCCGCACGCCAGCCGCCGGGGCGGCCGCTGGATGCAACTGCGCCGCTGCAGGCCGAAGACGAGGTGTTGGACGCGCTTACTCAACAGCAGCAGCAACAGGCACGAAGTTTGGCGCTGGAGCTGTTCGACGATTGCTGCCGCCGCCTGCCGCGACTACGAAATGACGGTAGCGCTTCGGCTCACCAGGGAACGCATCTCTCTTCGCAGCAAGGACGCTAGCCGCGCCGGCCATGCGCGGGGCAGCGCCTCGCTCAGCCGAAATAACGCGCCTTCAACGGCAAGGTGGCCGCGCCAATCGCGCAGGCATCGGCAGGTGCTTCGGCCGGGAGCAGCGCCGGCAGGCGCGTCTGCCCGCCGCGTGGCAGGTGGGCGATCTGCACTGCGGCGATCAGGCGTTGCGCCAGATCGCCCGGCAGGCGACCGCCGAATACGATGGCGTCGGGGTCGCACACGGCAGTGATGGCCGAGACGATCAACGCGATCCCCGGTACGCTGCGGGCAATCCAGCGCTCGATCGCCGTCCAGGCCGGATCGTAGGCCGCCAGCAGGCTGCGCGCATCGGCAAACGCCAGGCCGTCTTCGGCCAGCAGTTCGCGCAGCAATTCCAGGGTGGCCCGTTCCAGCTGCCGCGCCGGCAAAATGTCGGCGAATGCGCCGGCGTTGCCATGTGCCCCACGCATCACCTGGCCGTCGATGACCAGGCCGCCACCCAGGCCGTACCCCACAGACAGATAGGCAAAGTCGCGATGGCGCTGGCCAACGCCCAGCATCGCTTCGCCGGCGGCGGCAACGCTGCCGTCGTTATCCATCCAGACCGGTTGCCCGAACGCCTCGGCCAGCCAAGGGCACAGTGCGATCTGGCCCAGGGCGCGCAGCGGTTCGGGCGGATGGATGAAGGCATCCTCGCCGGTGAAGTACCCGCCCGGCGCCACGCCGATGCCCAGGCGCGCGCCGGCTGTGTCCACGCGTGCCAGCAGCGCCGCATCGGCGGCCTGCAGTTGGGTGAGCACCCCGTACAACGTGGTGTCGGTCAGCGCGGCCTCGCTGCAGGCGAGCAGGGCACCGGAAAAATCCACCAGCGCCAGGGCCAGCGCATCGGTGGCGATGGAGATGCCCAACGTGTGCCCATGCGCCGGATTCAGCGACACCGCCACCCCGGGCTTACCGCGCCCGTGGCGTGCCACCGCCTCGCCCATCTGCACCATGCCGCGCGCGTGCAGACCTTCGATCAGGCGCACCGCAGTCTGCATGGTCAAGCCGGTGCCACGGCTGAGGTCGGCACGGGTGAGCGCACCGGCCAGACGCAGGCGGTCGAGCATGTCGCGCTCGTTGCGGCTCAGGCTGGGAAAGGCAGGCGACTGCGGCGGCAACGCGACTGCGGCGGATGACGGCATGGCTAGCGGTGTCATGGGGGGTCGGACTAGCTTACCTACTTCGACCGAGCGGATTGCTTCACGGTAAGTGATTGAATTGATGGCACCTGTCCGGTACAGGTGCCCGCCTCGCGCCTTGGCTCACAGGCATCGGTCGCCCGACCGGCAGCGCCCGCGCGTCGGTGCTTGCCCCTCGCCACCGTTCGGCGGCGAGCGCGTCAGTTGCGCTGAGCCAATACGCCAGCTCATGGGGCGGCACCGATGACGCACGTGCCAGGATGGCACTCGCGCCTCCCCAAATACACAACTGCAGCGCGCGGCGGAATGCCTCAGCGCGGTGACGCATGGCGCCACCGTCCTGAGGGCGACACATGGCGCGGTACCATTCGGGGTTTGAACCACGGTCCGCGCCATGAAGATTGCCTCCTGGAACGTCAACTCGCTCAATGTGCGCCTGCCGCACCTGCAACAGTGGCTCGCTGCGTCTGCGCCGGATGTGGTGGGCATCCAGGAAACCAAGCTGGAAGACCACAAGTTCCCCGATGCGGCACTGGCGGCACTGGGCTACCGCAGCGTGTTCTGCGGGCAGAAAACCTATAACGGCGTGGCGATCCTGTCGCGCTCGCCGGCAATTGATGTGCAGATGGGCATCCCTGGGCTGGACGATGTGCAGCAGCGCGTCATCGCCGCCACTGTCGATGGCGTGCGCATCATCAATCTGTACGTGGTCAACGGCCAGGACGTGGGCACCGACAAGTACGCCTACAAATTGCGCTGGCTCGCCGCAGCGCACGACTGGATCGCGCAGGAGCTGCAGCGGTATCCGCAGCTGGTGGTGCTGGGCGACTTCAACATCGCCCCGGATGCGCGCGACGTGCACGATGCAACGGTGTGGAACGAGCACCACATCCTCACCTCGACCGACGAACGTGCCGCGTTGGACAAATTGCTGGCGCTGGGCTTGCACGACGCCTTCCGGTTGCACAACCAGGACGCCGAACACTTCAGTTGGTGGGATTACCGCCAGGCCGGTTTCCGCCGCAATCTGGGCCTGCGTATCGACCTGACGCTGGTGTCGGATACCTTGCGCGCACGCGCGGTGGAATCGGGCATCGACCGCGAACCGCGGACCTGGGAACGCCCCAGTGACCATGCACCGGCGTGGGTGCGGCTGGCGGAGGTCGGCGCATGAGCGAGCGGCATCTGCGTCGTAGCACGCACAAGGTGGGCGATGTCACGCTGGGGCCGGTGCATCGCCTGAGTTGCCACTGCGGTGCAGTGCAAATCGATCTGGATCTGCCGCACGGCCTGCTCGATCCACGCCGCTGCGATTGCTCGATGTGCCGCCGGCGCGGCGCCATCGTCGCGTCGGTCACCCTCGATGGCCTGCATGTCGTGCAGGGCCAAGAAGTGCTGCGGTTGTATCAATTCAACACGCAGACGGCAGCGCATTATTTCTGCGGCGTGTGCGGCATCTATACCCACCACCGGCGCCGCTCCAATCCCAACGAATACGGCTATAACGTTGGCTGCCTGGAAGGCGTCAATCCATATGCCTTGAACATTGCCGTGCCGGTGGAAGACGGCGTGCACCATCCGGCCGATCGCATCGCCGCCAAAGGCTGAGACGACAACGCCCGGGCAGGCCCGGGCGTTACGTAATGCGATGCGACAGCGTTAAGGCGATGCGTTAGCGCAGGCGGCCGCGGGTCACCAGGTTGACGATGGCCAGCAAAATCACCGCACCTACCAGCGACCACACGAAGGTCCACAGCGTAATGGCCTGGTTGATGCCGCCACCAAACAGGAAACCGGCGATCAGCGCGCCCACGATGCCTACCACCACATTGAGGATGATGCCCTGCTGCGCGTCGCGGCGCATGATGATGCTGGCCAGCCAACCCACGATGCCGCCGACGATCAACCAGATGATGATGCCCATGATGCCGATCTCCTTGTTCGCGCGCACCGGAAGTGGTGCATGGGCGCCATTCAACGCAGCCGCACGTGAAGCAGCTGTCGAACGCGATGAACGGTGTGGCCGACTGTTCGGTTTGGTGCACGGCGCGTGACAGCGCATGCGAGCTGGCGGGTTGGCCCGGTGCAGCTATGGCTACGCCCGCACCGCCCCGGCGAACGTGGCGAGCCGCAGGCACGTCAGCTGCTCGGCCCGGCGTTGGGCATCGACCCGGCGTTGGTGCCATTGCAGCGCGATGCACGCGGGCGTCCCTCGCTGCAGCCGGCGCTGCCCGACCGCGATACCGGCTGGAGCCATAGCGGCGAGCATCTGCTGGTGGGGCTGGGCGAAGGCGTGCGACTGGGCGTGGATCTGGAGCGCATTCGCGCGCGTCCGCGTGTGCTGGAGATCGCGCAACGCTTCTTTCATCCCGACGAGATCGCCTTGCTCGCTGCGCTGGCGCCGGACGCACAACACGCGTTGTTCTTTCGGCTGTGGTGCGCCAAGGAAGCCTTGCTCAAGGCCCATGGGCATGGCCTGTCGTTCGGCTTGCACCGGCTTGCATATGCGCTCGCGCCCGACGGCGCGCTGCACCTGCAGTGGTGCGATCCGGAACTTGGCCAGGCCGCGCAGTGGCAGCTGCACGAATGGTGGGCGGCACCGGAGTGCCGCGCGGCGCTGGCGTTCTATCCATTGGCGGGCGCGTCACCGGTCCGCTGCGTGGGCCTCTACGCCACGCCGTGCGGCAGAATCGGTTGACGGAACTGCGCCACCCCATCCAGGTCGCGCAGCGTCACCGTGAGCACGCCGCTGCGGCCGTCGATTTCCACTTCGCCAAAGAACTGGTAACCGGCCAGCGGCGAGGTGTTGGGCGCAGGTGGCGCTTTTTGAAACACCACGCTCGGGCCGAACGTGGCATCCAGTGCATTGGGCCCGAAACTGCCGGCATTGAGCGGGCCGCCGACAAATTCCCAAAACGGTTCGAACTGCTGAAACGCTGCGCGATCGGGGTGGTAGTAGTGCGCCGCGCAGTAATGCACGTCGGCGGTGAGCCACACCGTATTGCGGATACGTGCGCGGCTGATGAAGCGCAACAGCATGGCGATTTCCTGTTCGCGGCCACGCGGCACGCCGGGGTCGCCATTGGCGATCGCTTCCCAGCGCGGGCGCCCGTTCGCATCTTCGCCATCGGGCACCTGCAGGCCGATGGGCATGTCGGCGGCAATCACCTTCCATTGCGCGCGCGAGCCGGCCAGTTCGCGTTGCAACCACGCCAATTGCTCCGGCCCGAGAAACGCGGCATCGGGGCCGGGCTGCAGTTGCAGGTTGTCGCTGTTGGCGCCGCGGTCACTGCGCATGTCCAGCACGAAGACATCCAGCAAGGGGCCGTAGGCAATCCTGCGGTAGATGCGCCCGTTGCCATCGGCGCGCACGCCGCGCATCGGCGCATATTCCAGAAAGGCCTGGCGGGCGCGCCTGGCCAGCACGTCGATGTCGCGCACCTGATAGCGCGCATCCAGTTGCTTGCCGGGCGACCAGTTGTTGGTGGTTTCGTGGTCGTCCCATTGCCAGAGTTGCGGCACCTCGGCGTTGAAGCGGCGCACATGCTCGTCGAGCAGGTTGTAACGATAGTTGCCGCGAAATTCGTCCAGCGTTTCGGCCACCTTGCTCTTGGCCGCGGTGGTGAGGTTACGCCAGCGCTTGCCCTCTTCCACCGTCAGCTCGGCCGGGATCGGGCCGTCGGCGTAGATGGTATCGCCGCTGTGCAGGAAGAAATCCGGATTGCGCTCGCGCATCGCGCTGTAGATACGCATGCCGCCGATGTCCGGGTTGATGCCGAAGCCCTGGCCGACGGTGTCGCCGCTCCAGACAAAGCGCACATCGCCGCGCGCCTGCGGTGCACTGCGCAGGTGGCCGTGGACGGGCGCGCTCAACACGCCGCTGTCGGCATCTTCGAAGCGCACGCGATAGAAGATGTCCTGATTGCGCGGCAGACCGCTCAGGTCCGCGCGTGCGGTGAAGTCGTGCGCCGCCGACGCGGTCGTGCCGTCCACGCGCCGCGCCTGACGCAGGCTTGGACGCGTGTCCCATTCCACCCGCAACCGCGCCGGGCGATCGGCACGGCTCCACAGCATCGCGCGGTCGTCCAGCACATCGCCGCTCTGCACACCGTCGGTGATGATTGGTCGCCCCGACGGCGCGGCCAGGCTGCGCGTGGACCAACCGGCAGTGGCCGGCAGCAAGAAACCGGCGCCCAAGCCTTGCAGGACGCGGCGACGGGCGGGATCGGAGGCGGTCATGCGTGTCCTTCAGGCGGCTGGCAGCGTGCAGGTTTAGCGCGGCCGTCTTACCGCTACGTGTCGGTGACCACGCCTGGCCGCTTTAACGCGATGGGCCGCACGGTGCGCCGCGATCAGGATGCCGCGCGCCGCATCTGGGGGGCAGTGCGTCCGCCGCTGCCGCAGTGGATCACGCCTCCACTGCGCCGGGCCTGCCGTCCTCCACCACGAAGCGCTTGGTTGTCGACACCGTGGCGTTGCGGTCGCGCCGATCGGAGATGCCCTGCAGCCGGGTTTCCATCTGGCCCGGCGTGAGCGTCACCGACACGTAGCCGCGCGTTTGCCCGTCCACGTAATGCACGTGCGGGTTGGCTGCCATGGTCGCGTGCAATTGGACATTGCTCTGGCCGTCGGAGGTGATCGAGGTGCCGACGAATTCGGTGGCCAGCGTTGCCGACGCCTCGTCGGCCGGATCGGCCTTCAGGTCGGTGACCCAGTACGAGTGGATGTCGCCGCCCCAGAACACGGGGTTGCGCAGGCGCGTCTTCGCAATCGCATCGAGCATGCGTTCGCGCGTGGCCGGGTAGCCGTCCCAACCGTCGGTCCAGTGCCCGACCACGCCGTCGCGCCCTGCCTGTTGCATCGGTGCCACCAGCAGATCCTGCGCAATGACGTTCCAGCGTGCGGGCGACTGCGCGAAGCCGCCATGCAGCCAGCGCTCCTGTTCCCAGCCGAGCATGGTGCGCCGCGGCTCGGTGCGCTCGCGGCAACTGTCGGCCACCACATGGCCGCCGCGCCAGCCATTGGCCTGCGGGCAGGGTTGCTCGCTGCGGTACTGGCGGCCATCGAGCACGTAGAAACGCGCCAGCCGGCCGTAATCGAACGAGCGGTAGATGCGCATGTCAGCGCCGTGCGGGCGATGCCGCGCACGCAGCGGGAAATGTTCGTAGAAGGCGCGGTAGGCGGCAGCGCGCCGGGCCAGAAAGGTATCGACCGGAATCGACGGGTCCTGCGACCAGCGATTGGCGTAATCGTTCTGTACCTCGTGATCGTCCCAGGTCGCCACGCAGGCGCTGCCGGCATGCAGCGCCTGCAGGTCCGGGTCGGTGCGGTACAGCGCATAGCGATTGCGGTAGCCGGCCAGATCCAGGCATTCGCCGCTGCCGTGCGGGCGCACGATCTTGTTCGCCGCCTCGCCGTGGTTGCTGTACTCGTAGATGTAATCGCCCAGGAAGAACACCAGGTCCGGCTGTTCGGCGGCGAGGTGGCGGTAGGCGCTGAAATACCCCAGTTCCCAGTGCGAGCAGGAGACAAACCCGAACCGCGCTGCGTCCGGCGTCTGATGCGCTGCCGGCAGGGTGCGCGCGTTGCCGATCGGGCTGCGTGCCCCCAGGGCCTGAAAGCAGTACCAGTAGGGCCGATCGGCCGTCAAACCGGTGAGCTCCACGTGCACCGCGTGGCCCCAGACGGGGCTGGCGATGGTCTCGCCCTGGCGCACGATGGTGCGCATCTGCGGGTCGCTGGCCACCTGCCAGCGCACCGGCACCGCTGCGCGCAGGCCGCCACGTCCGTCCGGGTCCAGCGGGCGGGGTGCCAGCCGCGTCCAGATCACAAAGCCATCGGCCAACGGGTCGCCGGCCGCCACGCCCAGCGTGAAGGGATCGGCACTGCCGCTGGCGCGTGCGAACGGGCTCAGCAGCCCCGCCGCAGCCAGGCTGGCGCCAGCGATGAGGATGCGCCGCCGGCTCGGGTCCGGTGGCATAAGCGTGGCAGCGCAATCAGGCAGGGGTGAGGCGGCAGGCGGGTCGATCACGGGCATGGACAAACGGCAGGCAAGCAGACACGACCATGCTGTGGTCAGGACATGTCCGTTTTGTGTCGCGTATTGCGCCGTCACTGCGAGTGGTTCAGCACAGGCCGCCACGGCGCGGACGGACAGTACGTGGCAGGGGAACGCCTGCGGGAGGCAACCACGCCATCTCCAGCCGCGATGCCGAGATCGGTACGCGCATGCCCGCCAGCCCAGCTGCGATAATCGCGCCATGAACGATGCCGCACTCGCCCCCGATGTCTCCGCCGCGCTCGAGCGCGGCCTGCAGGCCCAATCCCTGGATGCGGCCTTCGCCGCACCGCTGCTGCGCTACCTGGCCTTGCTGGTGCGCTGGAACAAGACCTACAACCTGACCGCCGTGCGCGACCCGCGCGAAATGGTCACCCGCCATCTGCTCGATTCGTTGGCCATGCAGCCCTACATCGCCAGCGGCACCCTGGCCGACCTGGGCACTGGCCCCGGCCTGCCCGGCATCCCGCTGGCGATCACCCGCCCGCAGCTGCAGGTGACGCTGGTGGAAAGCAACGGCAAGAAGGCGCGCTTCATGCGCGAGGCCTTGCGCCATCTGGAGCTGGGCAACGCCCGTGTTGCCGAATCCCGCGCCGAGGCGCTGGCCGAGCCGGCCGCCTACGACCATCTCACCGCGCGCGCGCTGGACACGTTGGCCGGCATCATCGCCGTCGGCGGCCACCTGCTGCGCCCGGGCGGCAGTTTGTTGGCGATGAAGGGTGTGTACCCGCACGACGAAATCGCCGCATTGCCGGCCGGCTGGACCGTGGGTGAGGTGCAGCCGCTGCGGGTCCCCGGCCTGGAGGGCGAGCGGCATCTGGTGGTGGTGCGCAAGGGCTGAGGCGAAGCCGCGTCGGCCGGTCTCAAGCGGCCCTCACCCCACCCTCTCCCGCAAGCGGGAGAGGGGGCGAGCAGCGTCCCCGACAAGCTCAGCGCCTGCCTTCGTTGGATAAGCACACCAGCCCCTTCCCCCTCGACGAGCGCACCAACTCCCTTCCCCCGCCTGCGGGGGAAGGTGCCCGCAGGGCGGATGGGGGCAGCCCCTGACACGCCCGTCAATATCAGGGCAGCGCCGACACTCCAGCCATGCCTCTGCGCCAGCCCGCGTTGGGACTTCCGGCCCATGGCAGCTCACGCGCAGGCTGCCATGATCGGGCGTTCGCTCCAGATCAGGCCTTCCGCACGTGACCTCTCCGCTCGCCGCCGCACTCTCGCTCGCCCTGCTGGGCGCAGGCTTCGCCGCCACCTCGGCGCAGGCCGCCACGCCACCCGCCCCGGCCACGCTCACCGCCGAGGCACCGGCCGACGCGCGCTTCCGCGCCATCTACGAGAAAGAGTGGGCCTGGCGCCAGGCCGAGACCGGCCAGGCCGACGAAGACAGCGACACCACCGGCGACAACACCCATCTGCCCGATGTCAGCGCAACCGCGCAGCAGGCGCGTCTGGCCGTGTGGGACGGCGTACTCAAGCAGCTCGAGGGCATCGACCACAAGCAGCTCTCGCCCGCCAACCAGATCAACTTCGCCATCTACCGCCCGCAAGTGGAGAACCTGGCGGCCGAAGTGCGTCTGCGTGCCTACGAGATGCCGTTCAATTCCGACAGCTCGTTCTGGTCGAATCTGGGTTTCATGGCGCAGCGGCCGATGAAGACGGCGGCCGAGTACCGCGCCTACATTGCGCGTCTCAACGATGTACCACGCTATTTCGAGCAGCAGACGGTCAACATGCGCGCCGGCCTGGCGCGCGGATTCAGCGTGCCGCGCGCAGTGCTCGACGGGCGCGATGTCTCCATCGCCACCGTGGCCGATGTCAAAGACCCCACCGAATCGACCTTCTACGCGCCGTTCAAGCAACTGCCTGCGCAGATCCCGGCGGCCGAGCAGGCGCAACTGCGCGAACAGGCCGAGGCCGCGTTGCGCACTGCCGTCCTTCCCGCGTACAGCAAGCTGCTGACGTTCTTCCGCAACGACTACATGCCCAAGGCACGCACCACGCTGGCGGCCGAAGCATTGCCCGACGGCAAGGCGTTCTATCGCCAGCAGATCCGCGAATACACCACGCTGGAACTGACGCCCGAGCAGATCCACCGGATCGGCCTGGACGAGGTGGCGCGGATCCAGACCCAGATGAACGCCATCATCAAACAGGTGGGTTTCAAGGGCAGCTTCGCGCAGTTCCTGACCTTCCTGCGCACCGACCCGCAGTTCTACGCCAAGACCCCGCAGGAGTTGCTCGATCGCGCCGCATGGATTTCCAAGCGCGTGGACGGTCAGGTGGGCAAGTTCATCGGCACGCTGCCGCGCGGGCGCTTCACCATCAAGCCGGTGCCCGACGATATCGCCCCGTTCTGGACCGCCGGCCGCGGCGGTGCCACCACCTACTGGGTCAACACCTACAATTTGCCGTCGCGGCCGCTGTACAACCTGCCGGCGCTGACCCTGCACGAATCCTCGCCCGGTCATTCGCTGCAGGGGTCGCTGGCGCTGGAGCAGGGCGAGCAACCGGCGTTCCGGCGCGAGAACTACATTTCCGCCTACGGCGAAGGTTGGGCGTTGTACACCGAAAAGCTCGGCCAGGAGATGGGCATCTACGAAACCCCGTACGAAGAATTCGGCAGGCTCACCTACGAGATGTGGCGCGCCTGCCGGTTGGTGATCGACACCGGGGTGCACCATGACGGCTGGAGCCGCGAGCAGGCACTGGCCTATCTGCGCGATCGGGCCGCGCTCAGCGAGCACGAAGTCACCACCGAAGTGGACCGCTACATCTCCTGGCCCGGCCAGGCGCTGAGCTACAAGCTGGGCGAGATCACCATCGTCAAGCTGCGCGCCGAGGCAGAAAAGGAGTTGGGTGACCGCTTCGACATCAAGGCCTTCCACGATGTGGTGCTGCGCCAGGGCTCGGTCACCCTGCCGGTGCTGGAGCAGCAGGTGCGCGCCTTCATCGCCGAAAGCAAGGCACGCCCGGCAACGTCCAATAAGCCCCGCGCCGCCGCGCCCTGACCCTGACCAACCGTCCGCTCCCCGTCGGAGCGGACCCGGCCGCGACGCCGTCCCGCCCCTGGCGCCGTTCTGGCCTCGATCCCAGTTCCAGGTAATCGTCGGCCGCTTCTCGCCCGCCCGGGCGCTGTCTGCGAACAACCGGCATGCAGGCAGAGCGCCATCGCGCTGGCCCGGACGGCGTCGCGGCCAGGTCCGCTCCTACGATGCTGCGCGCCAGACCGTGCATGCGATTGTGTAACTCACCTGGCCCCGATACGCTGCGCCCATGCTGCTCCGCCGCGCCCGTCGATTGCCTCCCTTGCTGCGCCTGATGGCGTTGCTGGTGCTGGTCATGGGCGTGCTGGTCGCACCGGTCGCCTGCGCACTGGGCGATGTGCATACGCTCGCACACGACCAGGCGCACCTGGACGACACCGCACCGCATGGCCATGACGGTGCCGACGAAGGCGATGCCGGCGAGCGCGACGGTGCGGGTTTGCTGCATGCCTTGATGCACAGCGGCTACTGCCACGGGCACAGCCCGGCCATGCTGCCGGCGTTGGCCTGGGGCCCGTTGCCTGCGCGCGCACATGGGCAGCCGCCCGTGCTGACTACCGCCTACCGCTCGCATCTGAGCGAGACCGCATTGCGTCCTCCGATCGCGGCCTGATGCATCGCCGGCAGCTGCCGGCCTGTCCATCGATCCCGATCCGGAGACACCCTCATGTGGTTGCGACTGACGGCGCTTGCCGTCTTCGCGGTGGTGCCGTGCGCCAAGGCGCAGGACCTGCCGCCCAAACCCGTGCTGACCCTGGACGACGCCATTGCGCGCGTCGCCCGCCAGCACCCCGATCTGCGCCTGGCCGATGGCCAACGCGCAGTCCTCACCGCCGAAGCCGAGCGCGACGCGCTGCGTCCGCCCTTGCGCATCGGTGCCGAACTGGAAAACGTCTTCGGCACCGGCCCCACCCGCGCGCTGGACCAGGCCGAACTCACCGTCACCCTGGCCGGCGTGCTGGAACGCGGCGGCAAGCTCGACGCGCGCCGCACCCTGGCGCAAGCGCGTCTCGATGCGCTGGCACCGCAACGCGCCCTGGCCCGGCTCGACGTCTTGGCCGAGGTGGCACGGCGTTACCTGGCCATCGGCATGGCCGCGCAGCGGCACGCGGCGGCGCTGGAAATGCTGACCCAGCGCCAGCGCACCGTCAGTGCTGCGCGCCAACGGCTGCAGGCCGGCGCATCGCCCGAATCGGTGCTGCTGACCGCCCAGGCCCTGCAGGCGCGTGCAGAACTCGAACGCGACCGCGCCCAGCAGGAACTGCTCGCGGCACGCCGCCAGCTGGCCGTGCTGTGGGGCGAGCGCACGCCGCAGTTCGGCGCGATCACCGGCGACCCGTTGCAGCTGCCGGCGATTCCCGAGTTCGAGGTGCTGGCGCAACTGCTCGATGCCACGCCGGAACTGGCGCGCTTGAACGGCGAGCAGCGCGTGCGCGAAGCCCGTGTGCGCCTGGCGCGCAGCCAGGCGCGTCCGGATCTGGACTGGCAGGTGGGCGTGCGCCGGCTCCAAGGCAATGACGCCACTGCGTTGCTCGGCAGCGTCTCGCTGACATTGGGTAGCGCTGCACGCGCGCAGCCGGAGATTGGCGCTGCCGAAGCGCAGCTGGCGTTGCTGGATATCGAACGCCAATCGCAGGCGTTGGTGCTCTACGCAACCCTGGCCGATGCGCATGGCCGCTACCGCGCCGCACAGCTGGAAGTGACGCGCATGCGCGTCGATGTACTGCCCGCGCTCGCACGTGCCGATGCCGCCGCCGAGCGCGCCTACCGCGCCGGCGCCACCAGTTATCTGGACTGGGCGCAGCTGCAGGCGCAACGCAGCGAGGCACGTCGGCAGCAACTGGCTGCTGCGTCGGAAGCGCAGACCGCGTTGATCGAAATCCAGCGCCTGACCGGGCAGCCGTTCGTACGCGATCCTGCTGCGCAGGTGACGCCATGAACGCGGTTTCCGTATGGCGTTGTCGTGCCGCGTGCACGTGCCCGCTTGAATCTGCCGCATCCGCATCTGCATCCGCATCCGCGCCCAGTGCTCGCCACGCAATACCCACGCCAGTCGCACCTTCGATGCAGCCCACCTCCATTCGTTCGCCCGACGCAGCGCGTCGGCGCCAACCAGGACCACCGTCGATGACACGTTTCATGATTGCGCCGCTGCTACTGGCGCTGGCGCTCAGTGGCTGCAGCCGCAACAGCGACGCCGCGCACGATGACCGCACAGGGCACGCCGCCGAAGGCGAGGCGGGCGCCGATGCGCACGGTGATGAAGCCCAGACCGGCACGCACGGCGGGCGATTGCTCAGCCAGGACGGCGACAGCGTGGAGCTGGCCATCGCCGAAGACGGCACGCCGCCTACGTACCAGGCCTGGCTGTACCGCGATGGCAAACCGTTGCCGGCCACCGCCGGCAAGGTGGAGGTGCATCTGAAGCGGCTCGGCGGCATTAATGAAGTGCACCAATTGCGGCCGCGCGACGACGGCAGCCTGCTGGCCGACAGCACGGTCGGCGAGCCGCATTCGTTCGATGTGGAAGTGCGTGCCACCGTGCAGGGCAAGACCCATCGCTGGCGCTATCCCAGCTACGAGGGGCGCACCACCATCGCGGCGAAGGTCGCGCAGGACGCAGGCATTCGTGTGGCCGCCGTCGGCGCCGGCAGCATTGCCGACCAGCACGAAGTGCAGGGGCTACTGACGCCGGCAGAAGGCGCGCAAGCGCAGGCGACCGCGCGTTTTCCCGGGCCGGTACGCAGCCTGCGCGTCAACGTGGGCGACCGGGTGCGTGCCGGTCAGGTGCTGGCCACGGTGGAGAGCAATCTGAGCCTGACCACCTATTCGGTGAGCGCACCGATCAGCGGCGTCGTGCTTGCCCGCAATGCCAGCCTGGGCAGCAACGCAGGCGAAGGTCAGGCACTGTTCGAAATCGCCGACCTGTCCATCTTGTGGGTGGATCTGCACATCTTCGGCGCCGACGCCGGGCACATCACCGCCGGTGCACCGGTGGCGGTAACGCGTATCAGCGATGGTGTGGTGGCGCAGACCACCTTGGAGCGGGTGTTGCCTGGCACCGCCACGGCGAGCCAGAGCACCGTGGCGCGCGCAGTGTTGCGCAACAGCGATGGGTTGTGGCGGCCGGGATCTGCGGTGAAGGCGCGGGTCACGGTGGCGCAGCAACCGGCAGCGATGGTGGTGCCGGTGGCTGCGTTGCAGCGGTTCCGCGACTGGGATGTGGTGTTTGTGCGGTTGGGCGATGTCTACGAAGTGCGCCCGGTAAAGCTGGGCGCGCGCGATGCGCAGCAGGTGCACGTGTTATCGGGCTTGGTGGCAGGTGATGCGGTGGTGGTGGAGCAGAGTTACCTGGTGAAGGCCGACATCGAAAAGTCGGGGGCTTCGCATGATCATTGATCGCGCTGGGGTCGACGTCATTGCGTCTTTGAGTGGGAGCGAATGTCGGATACGGGGATGCACGCCAGATCCAAGGCTTTCGCGCCCTGTCGGGCACGAGTCACCTTTTCTTTGCTTGTGCAAAGAAAAAGTAACCAAAAAGAAAGCACACCCCGTCCTCGCGCCCTCCGCGCCTGCGGCGCTGCGGGTGCGCAAGTCCGGCAGGAATTTTTGTAAGGGACATCCCTGTCCCTTACAAAAACGTCGCGCATCCGTGCGCGCCGCCCTGCGGGTTGTCTCTGCCGGCCTTGCCGCTGCGGTATGGGGCCCCGAAGGCCAACAGCAACAGCAACAGCAGCGCTGCTGTTTGGGTGGTTGTTTGTCTGGCGTGTTGCGCGGCAGCGCGGTAGCGAAGCGTTCGCGCCCTTTCAGACCTAGGCAAAGGCTTTCACGCCCTGTCGGGCGCGAGTCACTTTTCTTTGCTTGTGCAAAGAAAAGTAACCAAAAGAAAGCACACCCCGTCCTCGCGCCCTCCGCGCCTATGGCGCTGTGGGTGCGCAAGTCCGGCAGAAATTTTTGTAAGGGACATCCCTGTCCCTTACAAAAACGTCGCGCATCCATGCGCGCCGCCCTGCGGGTTGTCTCTGCCGGCCTCGCCGCTGCGGTATGGGGCCCCGAAAGCCAACAGCCACAGCCACAGCCAACGCAGCGCTGGTGTTTGGGTGGTTGTTTGTTTGGCGCGTTGCGCGGTAGCGCGGTAGGGAGGCGGCGTTATCGGTCGGTGACGCGGCGAGAGCACCGGCAGGCGCAGGGCGCTGCCAGGCGTATGCGGAGGGGCTTGTCATGCTGACCGACATCATCCGGTTTGCAATTGCCCAACGTTGGTTGATGCTGGCGTTGACAGGCGTGCTGATTGCGATCGGGGCGTGGAGTTTTTCGCGCCTGCCGATCGATGCAACACCCGATATCACCAACGTGCAGGTGCAGGTCAATACCGCCGCGCCGGGCTATTCGCCGCTGGAATCCGAGCAGCGGGTGACCTTTCCGTTGGAGACGGTGCTGGCGGGCTTGCCGGGTCTGGAATCCACGCGCTCGCTGTCGCGCTATGGCTTGTCGCAGGTCACGGCGGTCTTCGCCGATGGCACCGATCTGTATTTCGCGCGGCAACAGGTGGCCGAACGTCTGCAGCAGGTCAAGTCACAATTGCCTGCCGATCTGGAGCCGCAGCTGGGGCCGATTGCTACCGGCCTGGGCGAGATCTTCATGTACACGGTCGAGGCCAAGCCGAATGCGCGCAAGCCCGATGGCAGTGCATGGACGGCGACCGATCTGCGCACCTTGCAGGACTGGGTGGTGCGCCCGCAGCTACGCAACGTGCCGGGCGTCACCGAGGTCAACACCATCGGCGGGTATGCGCGGCAGATCCATATCACGCCCGATCCGGCGCGCCTGGTCGCGTTGGGATTTACCCTGGACGACGTTGCCCGAGCGGTCGAGTCCAACAACCGCAACATCGGCGCCGGCTATATCGAACGTAACGGCCAACAGTTTCTGGTGCGCGTGCCGGGGCAGGTGGACGACATCGCGCAGATCGGCGCGATTGTGCTGGATCGGCGCGCCGGCGTGCCGATCCGCGTGCGCGATGTGGCGCAGGTGGGCGAGGGGCGCGAATTGCGCACCGGTGCAGCCACCCAGGACGGTACCGAAGTGGTGCTCGGCACGGTCTTCATGCTGGTCGGCGCCAATAGCCGCACCGTGGCGCAGGCCGCAGCGCAGCGGCTGGAGGTGGCCAATGCCAGCCTGCCGGCCGGCGTGCAGGCGGTGCCGGTGTACGACCGCACCGCGTTGGTGGACCGGACCATCGTCACCGTCGCCAAGAACCTGATCGAAGGCGCGTTGCTGGTGATCGTGGTGTTGTTCCTGTTGCTGGGCAATGTGCGCGCAGCGTTGATCACGGCGGCTGTGATTCCGTTGGCGATGCTGTTCACACTCACCGGCATGGTGCGTGGTGGCGTGTCCGGCAATCTGATGAGCCTGGGCGCGCTGGATTTCGGTTTGATCGTCGATGGCGCGGTGATCATCGTGGAGAACTGCCTGCGCCGCTTTGGCGACGCGCAACGTCGGCTGGGGCGCGTACTCGAACGCGATGAGCGTTTCGAGCTCACTGCCGAAGCCACTGCCGAGGTGATCCGCCCCAGCCTGTTCGGCCTGGGCATCATCACTGCAGTGTATCTGCCGGTGTTCGCGCTCACCGGTATCGAAGGCAAGATGTTCCACCCGATGGCGATCACCGTGGTGCTGGCACTGACCGGCGCGATGCTGTTGTCGCTGACCTTCGTGCCTGCAGCGATTGCGTTGCTGCTCGGCGGCAAGGTGGCCGAGCACGAAAACCGCGCGATGCGCTGGGCGCGCGGCGTCTATGCGCCATTGCTCGATCGTGCGCTTCGGCATAGCCGCTGGGTCGGGATTGCGGCGCTTGCAACGGTGGCGCTGTGCGCGGTATTGGCCACGCGTCTGGGTAGCGAGTTCATCCCCAACCTGGACGAAGGAGACGTCGCGCTGCATGCCTTGCGCATTCCCGGCACCAGCCTGGAACAGGCCATCACCATGCAATCCACGCTGGAAAAACGCATCAAGCAGTTTCCGGAGGTGGCGCATGTGTTCGGCAAACTCGGTACTGCCGAAGTGGCCACCGACCCGATGCCGCCATCGGTCGCCGATACGTTCCTGATCATGCATCCGCGCGCGCAGTGGCCGGATCCGCGCAAGCCCAAGGCGCAGTTGCTGGCCGAGATCGAGGAGGCGGTGAAGCAGTTGCCGGGAAACAATTACGAGTTCACCCAGCCGATCCAGATGCGCATGAACGAGCTGATTTCCGGCGTGCGTGCGGATGTGGCGATCAAGGTGTACGGCGACGATCTGGACACGCTGGTCAGGCTCGGGCAGCGCGTGCAGGAAATCGCCAGCGCGGTGCCGGGCGCGGCCGATGTGAGCCTGGAACAGGCCACCGGCCTGCCGATGCTGGCGGTGGTACCCGATCGCGCCGCGCTGGCCGGCTACGGGCTCAATCCCGGTGTGGTGCAGGACACCGTGGCCGCGGCAGTGGGCGGACAGGAGGCCGGACAATTGTTCGAAGGCGACCGGCGCTTCGACATCGTGGTGCGCCTGCCGGAATCTCTGCGCCAGGATCCCACCGCGCTGGCCGATCTGCCGATCCCGCTGCGTGGCGATGGCGAGCGTGCCGATGCGGACGAGTCCAGCCGCGCGGCAGGCTGGCGCAGTGGCGAGCCGACCACCGTGCCGCTGCGCGAGGTCGCCAAGATCGACACCGTGCTGGGGCCCAACCAGATCAACCGCGAGGACGGCAAGCGCCGCATCGTGATCACCGCCAACGTGCGCGATCGCGATCTGGGGAGCTTCGTGGCCGAGGTGCGGCAGCGCGTGCAGATGCAGGTCAAGCTGCCCACCGGGTACTGGATCGGCTACGGCGGCACCTTCGAGCAGCTGATCTCCGCCAGCCAGCGCCTGGCCTGGGTGGTGCCGGGCACCTTGCTGCTGATCTTCGCGCTGCTGTATTGGTCGTTCGGCTCGCTGCGCGATGCGCTGGTGGTGTTCAGCGGCGTGCCGCTGGCGCTGACCGGCGGCGTGCTGGCCTTGGCCCTGCGCGGGCTGGCCTTGTCGATTTCCGCCGGTGTGGGCTTTATTGCGTTGTCGGGCGTGGCGGTGCTCAACGGCCTGGTGATGATCGCGTTCGTGCGCAGCCTGCGCGCTGACGGCATACCGCTGGAGCGGGCATTGCGCGAAGGCGCGCTGGCGCGGTTGCGACCGGTGCTGATGACCGCCCTGGTGGCCGCGCTGGGCTTCGTGCCGATGGCCTTCAATGTCGGGGCCGGCGCCGAAGTGCAGCGCCCGCTGGCCACGGTGGTGATCGGCGGCATCGTCTCTTCCACCCTGCTCACCCTGCTGGTGTTGCCGGTGCTGTATCGCTGGCTGCATCGGGAGCGGGCGCCCCGTCGGGAGCGTGGAGCGGCGGAGTAGCGGGCGTCACGCGGATGATCGGGCGACAGGCAGTGAGCCAGACCTGCAATCGTCCGCGACCAAGCAGGCTTGGGTCGATGCGTGGCCCGGCCCGGTCTTGGGTCCGCTAAGTGCTTGCGGCACATAGGAAAGCCGTGCATAATGCGCGGCTCGCTGTGCCCGGATCGCTCCGGATGGCGGTACCCAACGCAATGGGGTTGCCGGCCTGTTCCAGCGTAAGTTCTTGATTCCCAACGTTGCGTGACAGCCCTGGCGCTGTCGGGGCCGCCGCTCCCCAGGCTATGGGTGGCAATTCATTTATCGAGGTGCGTAATGTCCCGCGTATGCCAAGTGTCCGGCAAGCGTGTGCAGACGGGTAACAACGTCTCCCACGCAAACAACAGAACCCGTCGTCGCTTCCTGCCCAACCTGCACGAGCGTCGCTTCTGGGTTGCCAGCGAAAACCGCTGGGTGAAGCTCCGTGTTTCCGCGCATGCATTGCGCACCATCGACAAGAACGGCATCGATGCCGTTCTGAAAGAGCTGCGCGCGCGCGGCGAAAAGGTCTGAGGAGTAAGCAGTCATGGCAAAAGGCAAGCGTGACAAGATTCGTATGATTTCCTCGGCCGCTACCGGCCACTTCTACACCACGGACAAGAACAAGAAGAACACTCCGGGGAAGATGGAAATGATGAAGTACGACCCGGTCGTGCGTAAGCACGTGATGTACAAGGAAGGCAAGATCAAGTGATCGACTGATCGCTGGATCCGCTTTCAAGCAAACACCCGCCGCAAGGCGGGTGTTTGCGTTTGTGGGGTTGGGGAATGGTCTTGATGCGTGTAGGCGCCGATGGCAGTGTGATTTCCACTATCGGGTTGCCAGCCAAGCCCAAGAGAGGCAAAGGTGCGTGACAAAGCCCCTCTCCCCTCGGGAGAGGGGTTGGGGTGAGGGTACGGGGCGAAGCCTACGCAATTATTCTGAGTGCACGAGGCTTCGCCCGTACCCTCATCCGCCCTACGGGCACCTTCTCCCGGAGGGAGAAGGGGATCACAGCCCACGCGCACGCAATTGCGCGTCCAGCCGTGGATACACCCGCCGCGCATTGCCTTCAAAGACCTTGTGCTTGTCGGCATCGGAAATCGCCAGTGCATCGACATAGCGTTTGGTGTCGTCGAAGTAGTGGCCGGTCTGCGGATCGATGCCGCGCACGGCGCCGACCATCTCCGAGCCGAACAGGATGTTGTCGATGTCGATCACCTCGAACAGCAGGTCGATCCCCGGTTGGTGATACACGCAGGTGTCGAAGAACACGTTGCGCATCACATGCGTGGACAGCGCAGGTTTGCCGAGCATATCGGCCAGGCCGCGGAAGCGGCCCCAGTGATACGGCACCGCGCCGCCGCCATGTGGAATGACGAAGCGCAAGTCCGGAAAATCAGTGAACAAATCGCCTTCGAGCAACTGCATGAAAGCAGTGGTGTCGGCATTGAGATAATGCGCGCCGGTGGCGTGGAAATTGCAATTGCAGCTGCCGGAGACATGCACCATCGCCGGGACGTCGAGTTCCACCATCTTCTCGAAAAAGGGATACCAGGCGCGGTCGGTCAGCGGCACACCATTCCAGTGCCCGCCGGACGGGTCGGGATTGAGGTTGCAGCCGACGAAACCCAGTTCGTTGACGCAGCGTTCCAGTTCGGCGATCGCGTGCGCGATCGGCACTCCCGGCGACTGCGGCAACTGGCATACGCCGATAAAGGTCTGCGGATACAGCTGTACCACGCGTGCGATCAGGTCGTTGCAATGGCGCGTCCATACCTGGCTCACCGCTTCGTCGCCGATGTGATGCGCCATGGTGCTGGCGCGTGGCGAAAAAATCGTCATGTCGGCACCACGCTCGCGCAGCAGGCGCAGTTGGTGCAGCTCGACACTTTCACGCAGCGCATCGTCGCAGATGTACGGATACACCGGCACAGGCGCGTGCGCATCGTTGTAATGCGCAATCTGCGCCGTGCGGAACGCATCGTGCGCGGCGGGCGCGGTGGTGTAGTGGCCGTGGCAGTCGATGATCATGGCGATGGTGTGTGTGTTGCAGCGGAAGCGGCGCGCCAGCGATTGCCTGTGCGCAAGGTGGGCCGGCCGGGTGCACGGACGCTGCAGGCCGCGGTGGATGTGGTGGTCCCGATGTGCAGATGGGCACGGATCGCGACGCACTGGGTAGCAATGGCTTCCTCGAACGGCACACACGCACACGTGCCGCTGCGATGGCGGTTGCCGCAGCTTGGCGACGCAGCGGAATACTCAGCCATACAGCTCACCATCGAACAATTTGCGCGCGGTGCGCACCACCGCGGCACCGACCACGGCGCCCTGCGCATCGAGATCGATCAGGCAGCTGCTTGCGCCGCTGGGGTGTTCGACGTCCAGCCGCTGGCTGCGCCCGCCGGGCACCTGCGCCAGCGCGTGGGCGGGCGAGCCGGGCAACAGACAGGCGGTGGCGACGGTGACCGCACCCAGCACGCCGATGGAGGCATGGCAGCGGTGCGGGATGAACGAGCGCGCGCTGATCGCACCACCGGCGCGCGGGGCGGCGACCAGCATCATTTTCGGCACCGTGGCGTCGCGCACATCGCCAAGATGCATCAACGGACCTGCCTGCAGACGCAGCGTTTCCAGACGCGCCCGTAGCGCAGCATCGGCATCGAGCGTGGCGCGGTCTTCGTAACCGCTGATGCCGACATCGCTGGCGCGTAGCACCACGCAGGGCATGCCGTTGTCGATCAGCGTGACCTGCACACCGTCGAGCGTGTCCACCGCATGCCCGCTCGGCAGCAGCACGCCGCACGAAGCACCGGCGATATCGGCGAATGCCAGCGCGATCGGCGCAGCCGTGCCGGGGACGCCGTCGATGCGGGCATCGCCGTCGTAACGTACCTTGCCATCGGGCGTCTGCACGGTGGCGGTGGCCAGGGTGCCGGTGTTGCGCATGAAGATGCGCACCTGGGTCTGGCCATTGCGTATGGGCAGCAAGCCGCGTTCCAGCGCGAACGGGGCAACGCCGGCCAGCATGTTGCCGCAGTTCTGTGCATCGCTGACCTGCGCATGTTCCACCGCGACTTGCAGGAACAGATAGTCCACGTCGGCATCGGCATGCGTGGAGCGCGACACCACGGCGACCTTGGAAGTCAGCGGGTCGGCGCCGCCCATGCCGTCGATCTGGCGCGCATCCGGCGAACCGTAGGCGCGCAACAAGAACGCATCGCGCGCGGCGGTGTCGGCGGGCAACTCGTCGGCCAGAAAGAATCCACCCTTGGAGGTGCCGCCGCGCATCCACATCGCGCGCACGCGCTCAGACATAACGCAGGCCTTTGGCGGCCAGACGTTCGCGCATCGCATAGATGTCCAGGCCCAGTTCGCCGCGTGCCAGACGTTCGCGCTTGAGCAGTTCGCGTGCCTCGCGCGCCTGCGCTTCGGTCAGCACATCGACAGCGGTGGCACGCGGCACCACGCAGACGCCATCGTCATCGGCCACCACCACATCGCCGGGCTGGATCAGTTGCCCGGCGCACACCAGTGGCACGTTGACCGAGCCGAGCGTCTCCTTGATGGTGCCCTGCGCGCAGATGGCGCGGCTCCAGGCAGGGAACTGCATGGCGGTGAGATCGCGCACGCCGGCATCGATGATCAGGCCGCGACATCCGCGCGCCTGCGCCGAGGTGGCCAGCAGGTCGCCGAAGTAGCCGTCGCAACAGTCGCTGGTTGGCGCGACCACCAGCACATCGCCGGCATGCAGTTGCTCGATGGCCACATGCATCATCCAGTTGTCGCCGGGCGGAATCGACACGGTGACCGCGGTGCCGGCGATGCGGCAGCCGGTGTAGATGGGACGTAGCCGATGATGCAGCAGGCCGCTGCGGGCCTGCGCTTCGTGCACGGTCGCCACGCCGGACTGCGCCAGCCCGTCGACGATGGCCAACGGCGTACGCTCGATCCGGGTAACGACATGGCTCATCCATCCATCCTCGTTAAGAGTGCGCCGAGTCTGGCCGGGCAGAGCCAGCTGGCTCAAGATTCATTTGAGGTATGCATATTGGTTTTGCTTATAGTTAGAGCATGCAGCCGAGCCCGGAACCAAATCTGCGTCACCTTTACGCGCTGGTCGTGGTGCATCAGTCCGGAAGCATCAGCGCGGCGGCGCCGCGGGTGAATTTGTCGCAGCCGGCCCTGACCCAGGCCGTGGCGCGATTGGAGCAGCAACTGGGCGTGCGCCTGTTCGACCGGCACCCGGGCGGCATGCTGGCCACCGAGGCCGCCGGGTTGCTGGTGCCGCGTATCGAGCGGGTGCTGGCGCATCTGGGCCGGGGGATCGGGGTCGCGCGTCGCGCGCTGCGCCTGCCGGCCCGCCCTGGCCTGGAGCGGCGGGTGTCGCTGGGCCACTTGCAGGCCCTGGTGGCGGTAGATGTGGCAGGCAGTTACGCGTTGGCGGCGGTGCGCGCCGGCGTTTCGCAGCCGGCGATCTATCGCGCGGTGCAAGCGCTGGCCGATGTGATCGAAGTGCCGCTGACGGTACGCCGCGGCAAGACCATGCAGCCCACGCCGGTGGCGCTGCGGCTGTTGCGGCAGGTGCGGCTGGCGCTGGCCGAGTTGCGCGCCGGTCTGGACGAGGTGGCCGCATTGCGTTCGCAGCACGCCGGCCGCCTCACCCTGGGGGTGATGCCGCTGGCGCGCGCGATTCTGTTGCCGCAGGTGCTGGCGCGGTTTGCGCATGCGTACCCGGGCGCCAGCGTCCAGGTGGTCGAGGGCCCGTACGACCAATTGCTGGCGCATCTGCGCGAGGGTGGCCTGGATCTGTTGATCGGTGCGCTGCGCGACCCGTTGCCGGTACGCGATGTGCTGCAGGAGCCGCTGTTCGACGACGAACCGGTGATCGTGGCGCGCAGCGGCCACCCCCTGGCCGGGCGGGGCTACGCGTTTGCGCAACTGCGCGATTATCCCTCGGTGATCGCTGCGGCCGGCACGCCGGTGCGCGCGCGCTGGGAGCAGCTGTTCGGCGACCACCAGCTGGAGCCGCCGCCGGTGCGCATCGAATGCGGCGCCGAACTGACCGTGCGTGGCCTGCTGCTGGAGGGCGACTGGTTGACCTTGATGTCGCGCGACCAGTTCCTGTTCGAGCGCCGCGCCGGCCTGCTGGAAGAGATCGGCAGCGCCGGGCCGCTGCTGCGCCGGCAGATCGGCATGACCACGCGCAGCGACTGGTATCCCACCCGGATGCAGTCGGCCTTCGTGCAGACATTGCGGCAGGTCTGCGCCGAACGCGTGCAGCCTGCCGATGCCCAGGGCGGGCCGTTTCGCTATTGCCCCCCTGTCTGTGCGCCGCCGCCGTTGCGTTTACGCGCGGCCAAGTCAGAATCGGGTTCCTGACGAAGACGGAACACTGATGCTGCCCGATTGGGTCACAGGCACTTGGCTGCTGGCACTGGACTGGGCGATCCGCCTGGCCGCACTGCTATGGATTCCCGCCCGCACCACGCCGGGTGCGGCGCGCAGCTGGCTGCTGCTGATCGGCTTCGTGCCGGTGGTCGGCCTGCCGCTGTATCTGTTGTTCGGCCACCCGTGGTTGTCGCGGCTGCGGGTGGAGCGGCAAGCCACCGCCTCGCAGGTGATTCGCGAACAACAACTGCCCTTGCATGCGTTGCGCTGGATGCCCCAGGCAGACACCAGCAGTGCCGAAGTGGTGCCGCTCATCGAACGCGAAGGCGATTTCATGCCCACGCTGGGCAACGCGGTGGAATTGCTCGACGATTACGCGCAGTCGTTGCAGGCCCTGATCGCGGCGATCGACGCGGCCGACAAACGTGTGCACCTGCTGTACTACCTGATGTTCGACGATGCGGTGGGCGAGGCGGTGGTAGCGGCGCTGGAACGCGCCAGCGTGCGCGGCGTACGTTGCCGCTTGCTGCTGGATGCGGTGGGCGCCAAGCGCGGCCTGCGCCGCTACCGCAAGCGCCTGCAGGACGGTGGCGTGCAGGTGCTGGCAGTATTGCCGGGAGGTTTGCGCTGGCGTCGCAGCGGCCGCATGGATCTGCGCAACCATCGCAAGATTGCGGTGCTCGACAACCGGGTGGCGTTTGTCGGTTCGCAGAATCTGGCCGAGGCCGGCTTCATTGATGGCGTGCCCAATCGCGAATTGGTGGCACGCGTGCGCGGGCCGGTGGTCAATCATCTGGAAGCGGTCTTCGCCAGCGACTGGTTCACCGAAACCGGAGAGCGGCTGGACGTGTGGCCCGATGCACCGGTGTGCGAGGCCAATATCGCCACGCAATTGCTGCCCAGCGGGCCGGCGTATCCGTTCGAAAATGCGCGCGATGCGATCAATGCGGTGATCCATCTGGCGCGGCGCAAGGTGGTGCTGGTCACGCCGTACTTCGTGCCCGACGAAGCCTTGCTGAGCGCATTGCGCATCGCCGCAGTGTCGGGGGTGGATGTGCAGTTGATCCTGTCCGAACACAACAACCAACGCTTGGCCGCGTGGGCGCAGGAGGCCTATTTCGAAGAGCTGCTGCGTTGCGGGGTGAAGATTGCGCTGTATCGCCCGCGCTTTTTGCATGCCAAGCACCTGAGCATGGATGAGGACATTGCGCTGGTGGGCTCGATCAATCTGGACATCCGCTCGTTCGCGCTCAACGCCGAGATCGGCATGCTCTGCTACGACACTGGCGTGGTGCAGCGGTTGCGTGAGATCGAGCAGGACTATCTGGCCAACGCGCGGCAATTGACGTTGGAACAGTGGCGTCGCCGCCCGGCCTGGCGCCGCAGTCGCGAGGGCATTGCGCGGCTGGCCGATGCGTTGATGTAGGCCGCTTGCGTCGATCCAGGCGCATGACCTGGAAGAGGCTGCCTTCCGGGTTGCGGCCGTCGTACCGCTTGCGATGCCGTGGAAGACAACCACTGCCGGTGACGGCCTGCGGGTGTTCGGACGCATCGCCTACAATGTCGAGATGAATACACTGCGTGATCCCGGCGATGCAATCATCGCCATCGTCGGTGGTGGCGCGTCCGGTGTGCTGGTTGCGCTGCAGCTGCTGCGCCAGGCTGCAGCGCCGTTGCAGATCGTCCTGATCGAGCCGCGTGCGGCGCTTGGCGAGGGTGTGGCGTATTCCACTGCGCGTGTCGAACACCTGCTCAATGTCCCGGCTGCGCGCATGAGTGCGCTGCCGGAGCTGCCGTACGATTTTGTCGATTACCTGCGCGCGAACGCCTGTTGCCCCGAACTGGAGGATGCGCAGTTGCCGCGGCAGTTCGTGGGACGCCGGCACTACGCGCCATATTTGCGCGATCGCTTGCAGGCGGCATGCGCGCACAGCCCGGCGATGTTGCGCGTCCACTGCGCACGCGTGCAGTCCCTGCACCCCAATGCCGGTGGCGCACTGTTGCAGCTGGACGATGGACAGCTGCTGCAGGCTGGCGCGGTGGTCCTGGCGGTGGGCAATGCACTGCGACCGCTTCCGCTGCGGGGGGCCACCGGGTTGTCGCATGCGCAGCGTGTTGAAGCCTGGGAGACCGAGGCGGTGGCAGCGCTGCCACCGGACGCGGCCGTGTGCATCGTCGGTTCGGGCTTGAGCATGGCCGATACCGTGGTGACGCTGGCAGCGCAGGGGCATCGGGCAAGCGTGCATGTGGTGTCGCGGCATGGGTTGCTGCCGTTGCCGCAGGCGCACGGCGGCATGGCGCTGTTCGATCCACAGCCTCTGCTGACAATGCCGCTGCGCGCGCGCATGCGTACCCTGCGCCTGCACGCGCGTGCCGCCGCCGCGCAGGGCCTGCCATGGCAGAGCGTGATGGAACGCATCCGGCCGTTGAGTCAGGCGTTATGGCAGACGCTGTCGGTTGCCGATCAGCGCCGTTTTCTACGGCATGTGGTGCGCTACTGGGACGTGCATCGGCATCGCATCGCCGCAACGGTGCATGCGCAGCTGCAGACGATGCACGCGCGCGGGCAGCTGCAGGTGCATCGCGCGCGGCTGGATGTGGCCTTCGAGGTGGGCGCTTGCGTGCGCGTGAGCGCCGGGGCCGCCAGTGCCGGACATGCCTTGCAGCTGGATGTGCAGACCCTAGTCAATGCCACCGGTGTGGAAATGCGCGTTCAGGCGATGCGTAACCGGCTGCTGCAGCAATTGCTGGGGCAGGGCATTGCAGTGGCCGGCCCGCACGGGATTGGCATGGACACCGGCCCCGATGGCAGCCTGATCGATGCAGATGGACGTACGCAGCCGCAGTTGCGGGTGATCGGCAGCCTGCGCATCGGCACGTTGTGGGAAAGCCTGGCGGTGCCGGAGTTGCGCGAGCAGGCTGCGGCGATTGCGCGGGATGTGCTGTTGCTGCTTGGGCGGTGATGGATTGACGGTACGCAGGTTCCGGCCGGAGAGGTGATTCCTTCTCCCGACGGGACATTGTCCTCCCTCATGGGGGAGAAGCTGCCCCGCAGGGGTGGATGAGGGGCGCCGCAGAAATTTACGCGCCCCTGCAATGAGAAACGCGTCGCCACGCGCCTGCAAAGGTGACATGCCCGTTGCTTCGCCCCGTACCCTCACCCCAACCCCTCTCCCAGAGGAAGAGGGGTGTCCATCCGGCGAGCAATCACCACAATCCCAACTGCTTCATCGCAATCTCAGCCGCAGCGACGCCACAACCGGTAAAATGCGCCGGTGGATGTCTCTCATTTGCTCGATCATTTAAACCCCGCCCAGCGCGAGGCCGTTTCTGCGCCGCCGGGGCACTACCTCGTGCTGGCCGGCGCCGGCTCCGGCAAGACGCGCGTGCTGATCCATCGCATCGCCTGGCTCAATGAAGTCCAGGGCGTGCCCAACCACGGCATCTTCGCGGTGACCTTCACCAACAAGGCCGCCGGCGAAATGCGTCACCGCACCGACCTGCAGCTGCGCAATGGCAGCCGCGGGATGTGGATCGGTACATTTCACGGGCTGGCACATCGCCTGTTGCGTCTGCATTGGCAGGATGCGCGGCTGCCGGAAGGCTTCCAGGTCATGGACAGCGACGACCAGTTGCGGCTGGTCAAGCGCGTGGTGCAGGCGCTGGAGCTGGACGAGAGCAAGTATCCGCCCAAGCAGATGAGCTGGTGGATCAACGAGCAGAAGGATGAGGGCCGCCGTCCGCAACATATCCAGCCCGAGCCCAACGACGATTGGACCGAGGTGCGCCGGCAGGTGTATGCGGCCTACCAGGAACGCTGCGACCGCTCCGGGCTTCTGGATTTTGCCGAGTTGCTGCTGCGCGCGCATGAGTTGCTGCGCGACACGCCCGCGTTGCTGGCGCATTACCGCGCGCGCTTTCGCGAGATTCTGGTGGATGAGTTCCAGGACACCAACGCCATCCAGTACGCCTTCGTGCGCGTGCTGGCCGGCGAATCGGGCAATGTGTTCGTGGTGGGCGACGACGACCAGGCCATCTATGGCTGGCGCGGTGCCAAGGTCGAAAACGTCCAGCGCTTTCTGAAGGATTTCCCCGGTGCGCAGACCGTGCGGCTGGAGCAGAACTACCGCTCCAGCGCGAATATTCTGGGCGCTGCCAATGCGGTGATTGCGCACAACCCGGACCGTATCGGCAAACAGCTGTGGACCGATTCCGGCGATGGCGACCCGATCGATCTGTACGCGGCCTACAACGAAGTGGACGAAGCGCGCTATGTGGTGGAGCGTGCACGGCAGTGGGTGCGCGACGGCGGCAGTTATGGCGAAGTGGCGGTGCTCTACCGCAGCAACGCGCAATCGCGCGCGCTGGAAGAAGCGCTGATTTCCGAGCAGCTGCCGTACCGCGTGTATGGCGGCATGCGCTTCTTCGAACGTGCCGAAATCAAGGACGCGTTGGCTTACTTGCGCCTGCTGACCAATCGCAGCGACGACGCTGCGTTCGAACGCGCGGTCAACACGCCCACGCGCGGCATTGGCGACCGGACGCTGGATGAGGTGCGCCGGCTGGCACGTGCCAGTGCGCTGTCGTTGTGGGAAGCGGCGATGCTGTGCACGCAGCAGAACACGCTGGCCGCGCGCGCGCGCAATGCCCTGGCGACCTTCCTCAGCCTGATCGGCCAGCTGCATGCCGAAACCGGCGAGATGGAACTGGCCGAACGCATCGACCATGTGCTGATGCGCTCGGGCCTGCGCGAGCATTGGGCCAAGGAAAGCCGCGGCGGGCTGGATTCGGAATCGCGTACCGAGAACCTGGACGAACTGGTGTCGGTCGCCTCGCGCTTCACCCGCCCGGACGATGAAGACAGCCAGGGCATGACCGAGCTGGTCGCCTTCCTGGCTTACGCCTCGCTGGAGGCCGGCGAAGGCCAGGCGCAGGCTGGCGAAGAGGGCGTGCAGCTGATGACGCTGCATTCGGCCAAGGGCCTGGAATTTCCGATTGTGTTCCTGGTCGGCCTGGAAGACGGCCTGTTCCCGAGTGCGCGTTCGCTGGAAGAGAGCGGGCGGCTGGAAGAAGAGCGTCGCCTGGCGTACGTGGGCATCACCCGCGCGCGGCAGAAGCTGGTGCTGTGCTACGCCGAATCGCGCCGTATCCACGGCCAGGACAATTACAACGTGCCCTCGCGCTTCTTGCGTGAGATTCCACGCGACCTGCTCAACGAAGTGCGCCCGAAGGTGCAGGTTTCGCGCACCGCATCGCTGGGCGCGGCGCGCGGCGGCCCGGTGCATGGCATCGTGGAAACGGCACCGATCAAGCTCGGCGCCAACGTCGAACACCCCAAGTTCGGCGGCGGCGTGGTCGTCGATTACGAAGGCGCTGGCGCGCATGCGCGCGTGCAGGTGCAGTTCGACGAGGTCGGCGCCAAGTGGCTGGTGATGGCCTATGCCAATCTGACTGTGGTCTAGCCAGGCTTGCACTCGTCTGCGATTGCATTTCTTCAGCAGGCGAGGGCGTCGTGCGGTTGCGCTGTGCGTGCAGCAAGTGGAACCGGCCGCTGCTGCACCTCACGTCGAGGGAGATCGTGTGATCATCTGCGACAGATGATCGATGGATGAGGCGTGGCCTGCCCTGCTCTGTTGCGCGCTTACATTTCCCAGCTGAAGCTTGAGTTGATCTGCTTGCAGTTCACGGTAAGCGTCGACCTGTTTGCGAGCACGACCAGGGTAAAGGGCGGCACGCGCCTGTCGTCTCCTGTGTAGATCAGGCGGAGGATTCTGCGTTTGGTATCGAACGTCTTGACCTGAAAATTGCCCCGCAACAACACGGTCTCGCTCGCGCCAGGTGCATTGAAACGAAGACTGGCGATCACTGGTCGGGTGTCGTGACCGATTTCGAAATCTATCCAGTATCCGCCGCCTTCGAACGAGAGCGACGAGGTTGCACTAGCAGGGGTGCTTAGGCATGCCCATAGCAACAATGCAATGCAAGCGGCTAAAAATCGTGTCATGACATCATCCTTGAACGTCGCCATGCCGCAAGGGCACGGCCGGGAGTATCGATGCTGGCGCCGCGGCAGCGCAACGGATGCGGCGAGCAATGGAATGACCACATAGCCGCACGCGGGTGAGGCAGGTGCCCGAAAGCTACATGGGCGGTTTTCACCCAAGGGTGCACATGCCAGTCGCCTTCATCAATCGCCCGACGCGACGTGTTATGGCCGCTATGGATCGGCAAACCAAGGCCATTGGTGCATCGCTCGATGCATACCGCGCTCTATCCATGCCACCCTGTCAGCCGTTCATTGCATAGGCACCCGGCGGCATGCACACCGAAAAACAGAAAATGCTGGCAGGCGAGCTCTACAACGCCACCGATGCGCAACTGCAGGCCGATCAGGCGGCGGCTGCGGCGTGGATGGTGCGCTATAACGCCACTGGCGCGCAGTCATCGGCGCAACGGCATGCATTGCTGGTCGAGCGGCTCGCCGAGGTGGGCGCGAATGCGGTGATCCGGCCGCCGTTTCATTGCGATTACGGCTACAACATCCATCTGGGCGCGGGCGCGTTCCTCAACTTCAATTGCGTGATCCTGGATATCTGCCAGGTGTACATCGGCGATGGCACGCAGGTGGGGCCAGCGGTGCAGTTCTACGCTGCCGACCATCCGCGCGATGCCGCCGGACGTGCCAGCGGGCTGGAGTTCGGGCGGCCAATCCGCGTCGGGCGCAATGTGTGGATTGGGGGCGGAGCGATCATCCTGCCGGGCGTCAGCATCGGCGACGATGCGGTAATCGGTGCCGGTGCGGTGGTCACGCGCGATGTGCCGGCCGGTGCGATCGCCGTGGGCAATCCGGCGCGCGTGCGCACACCCCGGCTTGCTGCCGATGAGGCGCCCACCGACTGAACGCAACGAAGAAGAGCCGCTATCAAAACGATCGCGCAGCTGCCAGGCGGACGCGGCCGGTGCAATGCAGCTCATACGCGAACAGGCAGTTTTGAACGCGTTCCTGGCGCCGGGGATGGTCGCTCGTCAACCAGGTGAGTCGCTTTGGGCGCTACAGTCCGTCACGTGCAAGATTGATCCATCTCAAGGTCTGCGTTGCGGAGTACTGTCAATCTCAAGTCGCCGGCGAGGCTGCCGGTCCATCCGGGAGGTCATCATGTACAAACGAATCCTGATCGCCATCGATGCATCCGAGCTCTCGCATCGCGGCCTGTTTCAAGGCCTGGAGCTGGCCAAGGCGACCGGTGCGAAAGTGGATATCGTCACCGTGTCCGAGCCGTGGGCGATGGGCATGTACGACGCAATGGGCTGGAGCGTGGGCTACGAGGCCAGCCCGGAATACCGCACCGAGCGCGAAGCGGCCGCCGAAAAGATCCTGCGCCCGGCGTTGGAGCTGGCCGCCGCTGCCAACATCAAGGCCACGCCGCGGCATGTGCTGGATCGTTTCGCGGCCGAGGGCATCGTGCAGACCGCCAAGGATTGCAACAGCGATCTGATCATCATGACCTCGCACGGCCGCCGCGGCATGCAGCGCATGCTGCTCGGCAGCCAGACGGTGGAAGTGCTCACCCACAGTGCGATTCCGGTACTGGTCATTCGCTGATGCCGATGCCATGGCCTTGTCTCGCCTAGGCGCGTACCTGGGCGCAAGGTGGCGTCCAGGCCATGCAGGTCGCGCCCAGGTGCGCTCCTACGCAACTCAAAGTGCTTCGCTCTCCATCGGCTCCGGTTGTGCCGCAAAGCGCGGTGCCGATCGGGCGAGCCGGCGCAGTGCTTCGGTATGCACCAGCGGAGAGCCGTGCGTGGGTGTGGCCGCGCCGCCGCGGATCGATGCGTGCTCGGGTTGTACGTGCTGGCTCAGTTCGCGCATGAAGCGCCACATCGGCATGTAGTGGCCACGCCGTGGCGCAGGAAGATGCGGCGCAGCGCGGCACTGGCGACGCCACTGCATGGGCGGCATGCCGAAGCGCTGCTGAAACGCGCGCTGAAACTGCCGCTCGGAGGCAAAGCCCATTTCGTAGAGCAACCAGGTCAGGCTGCACTCCGGGTAGGCCTGCAGGTAGCGGTGCGCTGTGCTTAGCCGCTGCTCGCGGATATAGCTGGCCACACCGCCACGCGACTGAAACAAGCGGTACAGCGATGCACGCGATAACGCGAACGCTTGCTGCAACGACTCGGTGCCCAATTCCGCCTCGCCGATGTGCTGCTCGATATAGGCCAGCAGATCGATCATCAGCGGCGCTTGTGCCTCGCCGGCCGGCGGTACGTGCGCAACGATGGCGCTGTAATAACTGCTGCTGCTCATGCGGATGCTGCCTGCGGCCCACTCCCCGGGGCCTGTCCCCTGGTCAACCGAGAAAAGCAGTGCCAACCCATCACGCCTCTTTCACAAAGTCGGCGCTGGATCACGCATCCGTGCCCGTCTGCGCCCGATCGCGGCGATTGAGACGATTTGTCGGGTGAGCGCACAGGCGCATTTCTATCCTCGCCGCAACGCTGAGAAAGCGTCATCGCACGGCCTGCCGCTTCGGTCCGGGTGGTGCGTGGCGGTCGTGGGCTAGCCCACGGCAGCGGCGTCGCACGCAGGCCGCAGGCATACCGCCGGGCCGGCGACATCCAAGCCACATGGCGGCGCACGTGCCCTGCACGCCGGCGCAACGGGCAAGCTCAATCGGAGATCAGGCATGGCCAGCAGTCAGAAGTTCATTGCCCGCAATCGGGCGCCACGAGTGCAGATCGAATACGACGTGGAGGTCTACGGTGCGCAGAAGAAGGTACAGATTCCATTCGTGATGGGCGTGATGTCGGATCTGTCCGGCGCCAATGCCGGCGAACTGCCTTCGCTGGACGAGCGCAAGGCATTGGAGATCGATGTCGACAACTTCGACAGCCGGCTGCAGTCGATGCGTCCGCGTGCGCAATTCAAGGTGCCCAACACGCTCACCGGCGAAGGCGAGCTGGCGGTGGATATCACCTTCGAAAGCATGGACGACTTTTCGCCGGCTGCCATCGCGCGCAAGGTTGCGCCGCTGGCCAAGTTGCTGGAAGCGCGCACGCAGCTGGCCAACCTGGACACCTACATGGATGGCAAGGCCGGTGCAGAGCAGCTGATTGCCAACGCCATCCGCGACCCGGCGTTGCTGCAGTCGCTGGTGTCGGCCGCCAAGCCTGCCTCCGAACCGGAAGGAGCGTAACGCCATGTCCGCGACCGAAGCCGCATTGGCCACCAGTGGCACCGAAACAACCGAGCAGGGCGACTTTGCCGCGCTGCTCAACCGCGAGTTCCGCCCCAAGAGCGAGCGCGCCAAGGAAGAAGTGGAATCGGCGGTGCGCACGCTCGCCGAGCAGGTGCTCAACCGCAGCGATGTGGTCAGCGAAGACGTGTCGCAGACCATCAAGGCCTACATCGCCGAGATCGACCGCGCACTCACCGAGCAGCTCAACCAGATCCTGCATCACGCCGATCTGCAGCAGCTCGAAGGTGCTTGGCGCGGCCTGCATTATCTGGTCAACAACACCGAGACCGACCAGCAGCTCAAGATCCGCGTGCTGAACATCAGCAAGAAGGAACTGGGCAAGGTGCTCAAGCGCTACAAGGGCACCGCCTGGGATCAGAGTCCGATCTTCAAGAAGGTCTACGAGCAGGAATACGGCCAGCTCGGTGGCGAGCCGTATGGCTGCCTGGTCGGCGATTACTACTTCGACCAGAGCCCGCCGGATGTGGAACTGCTCAACGGCATTGCGCAGGTAGCCGCCGCCGCGCACGCACCGTTCATTGCCGCCGCCGCGCCCAAATTGATGGGCATGGACAACTGGAGCGAGCTCTCCAATCCGCGCGATCTGGCCAAGATTTTTTCCACGCCCGATTACGCTGCATGGCGCTCGCTGCGCGAATCCGAAGACTCCAAGTACATCGGTCTGGCCATGCCGCGCACGCTCTCGCGTCTACCTTACGGTGCGGCCACCAGCCCGGTGGAAGAATTCGATTTCGAAGAAGACACCGCCGGCGCGGATTCCAACAAGTACACCTGGCAGAACGCCGCCTATGCGATGGCGGTGAACATCAACCGCTCGTTCAAGCAGTACGGCTGGTGCTCGCGCATTCGCGGTATCGAGTCTGGCGGCGCAGTGGAGGGGTTGCCCACGCATACCTTTCCCACCGACGACGGTGGCGTGGACATGAAGTGCCCGACCGAAGTGGCGATCACCGACCGCCGCTCCGCCGAGCTGGACAAGATGGGCCTGATGCCGCTGGTGCATCGCAAGAACTCGGACATGGCCGCCTTCATCAGCGCGCAGTCGCTCAACAAGCCCGACGAATACGACGACCCGGATGCCACCGCCAACGCAGCATTGGGCGCGCGCCTGCCCTACATGTTTGCGTGCTGCCGCTTTGCGCATTACCTCAAGTGCATCGTGCGCGACAAGATCGGTTCGTTCTCCGATCGCGAACAGATGCAGCGCTGGCTGACGCGCTGGGTGACGCAGTACATCGACGGCGACCCGTCCAACTCCAGCGAAGAAACCAAGGCGCGCAAGCCGTTGGCTGCCGCCGAAGTGGTGGTGGAAGAAGTGGAAGGCGCGCCGGGCTACTACAGCTCCAAGTTCTTCCTCAAGCCGCATTACCAGCTGGAGGGCCTGACCGTGTCGTTGCGGCTGGTCTCGCGCCTTCCCTCGGCCGCCAAGGCCTGATCCGACGCATTCGCGTCACGCACGACGCCACTGCGCGTCGCGCCATCTCGTGTTGTCACTCTCATTGAAGGAGCAGTTCCATGGCGTTCGACATGCATATCAAGTTCGGCAGCGGCAAGGTCAAGATCGAAGGCGCGTCCAACCACAAGAAGCACAAGGGCGAGATTCCGATCCTGGCCTGGTCGTGGGGCGCGAGCAATTCCGGCGACCTGCACACCGGTGGCGGCTCGGCCAGCGGCGGCAAGGCGCATATCCAGGACATCTCCATCACCAAGTACGTGGACGGCTGCTCCAACGCGCTGCTGGATGCAGTGTGCACCGGTGCACGGGTGGAAAACGCCTGGCTGTACGTCACCAACGCCACCGGCGAGCAAAGCGACTTTCTCACCCTGGAATTGAGCGAAGGCGTGCTGATTACCTCGCTGTCGACCGGCGGCTCCGGTGGCGAAGACCGCCTGACCGAAAACGTGACGCTGCACTTCGGCAAGTTCAAGTACGGCTTCCAGCCGCAGGACGACAAGGGCACCGCGCAGGGCGGGGCGAAGGAATTCACCTACGACATTCAGGGTGTGGCCAAGGCCTGACGCGGGCGCAGGCCACCACAACGCCTTCGCCACGCAGGTGCGTTTGGCGACGCGGTGCGGCACGACATGCGTGTACATCGCTCGCTCTGCGCCGCCCATCGGAAGTTGACGCTGTGACGTTGGCTGCCTCCGATGGCGGCAATGCAATGACTGGCGGTGCCGCGCACGGCACCGCCACCTTCTTCGATAAGGAACCGCGCGATGGATGCCACCGCACAGACCCTGCTTGCCCAAGGCGAGCCGGCGCAGGCGTTGCAGCAACTGATCCAGCAGGTGCGCCGGCAACCGGCCGACGCAGCGCAGCGCGTGTTCCTGTTTCAGTTGCTGGCCGTACTCGGCCAGTGGTCGCGCGCCGCAGATCAGCTGCGCGCCTGCGCTGAGCTGGATGCCGCCACGCAGCCCTTGGCGCAGACGTACCTTGCAGTGCTGCAGGGCGAACAGACGCGCGCTGAGGTGTTTGCCGGCGCGCGATTGCCGCATGTGATCGGTGAGCCGGCCGAATGGTTGGCGATGCATCTACACGCGCTGCAACTATCGGCGCAAGGGCATGGCGAACAGGCCGCGGCGTTGCGGGCGCAGGCGTTCGCGTTGGCACCGGCCAGTGCCGGCGTGCTCGATGGCGAACGCTTCCAGTGGCTCGCAGATGCAGACACCCGTTTCGGGCCCTGCATCGAACTCATGCTCGACAGCGGCTACGCCTGGGCACCGCTCAGCCACATCCAGCAGTTGCGCATGCAAGCGCCGCGGGATCTGCGCGACACCGTGTGGGCGCCGGTGAGCGTGCTATGGCGCAACGGTGGCCAGGCCTTCGGCTACCTGCCGGTGCGGTATCCCGGCAGCGAGCATCTGGATGCCGGCGAGCTGCAATTGGCGCGCCGCACCGAATGGACGCATGGCGCGCAGGGCGAGATCGGCCTGGGCCAGCGCATGTGGAGCACCAAGTTGCGCGAGATCGCGCTGCTCGATGTGCGCGATGTGCAATTCGACGCGGGCTGACACGCCATGGCCGAACTCACCACCACCGAACGCCTGCAGCCCTCGCTGCTGGACCGGCTCACCGATGTCGCGCCCAGCCAACGCGAAGAGAGCCGCGAGCAGCGCGTGATTTCGGCCACGCGCCTGCGCGAGTGCGTGATTCGCGATCTGTCGTGGTTGCTCAATGCCGTGAATCTGGAAACCAGCCGCCCGCTGGAAGCGCACCCGCAGGTACGCAGTTCGGTGCTGAATTACGGCATCCCGGATCTGGCCGGTGTTGCAGTGACCGGTATCGATGCGGCCGCGCTGCAACAACGCATTCGCGAGGCGATTCTGGCGTTCGAACCGCGCCTGATTCCCGAGACGCTGCGCGTCAGCGTGCATGCCGATGCTGCGCGCATGGACCGGCGCTCGCTGTTGTTCACCATCGAATCGGAGATGTGGGCGCAGCCGTTGCCGTTGAACCTGTACCTGAAGACCGCGCTGGACCTGGAAACCGGCCGGCTCGATATCGTCGAAGGGCACGGCTGACCTCATGGACCCGCGCCTGCTGCCGTACTACACCCGCGAGTTGCAGCACGTGCGCGACATGGGCGCGGAGTTTGCGCGCGAGTATCCCAAGATCGCCGGCCGGCTCGGCCTGGATGCATTCGAATGCGCCGACCCGTACGTCGAGCGGCTGCTGGAAGGCTTCGCATTCCTGGCTGCGCGCGTGCAACTCAAGCTGGACGCGCAGTACCCGGTGTTCACCCAGCACCTGCTGGAGATGGTCTACCCGCATTATCTGGCACCGCTGCCTTCGATGGCGGTGGTGCAGTTGCAGCCGGACCTGAAAGACAGCGGGCTGGCAGCAGGCGTGGCCGTGCCGCGACAAAGCGCGTTGCGCAGCCTGATCGGCGCCGGCGAACGTACCGCCTGCGACTTCCGCACCGCGCATGCGGTGACCTTGTGGCCATTGCAGCTGGCCGAGGCCAAGTATCTGGAATCGCCAGCCGCATTGGCCGCTGCCGGCATCGCCTTGCCGCCCGGGCGCGTGGTGCGTGCCGGCGTGCGTCTGCGCTTCGAGCTGGTGGGTGGTGCGCAGACGCACGCGCTGGCGCTGGATCGGCTGCCGCTGTTTCTGGCCGGCGCCGATGGCTTGCCCAAGCGGTTGTACGAACAGCTGCATGCCGATACCACTGCGGTGGTGGTGCGTGGCAGCGGTGCCGGCGGTGGCACGCTGGAGATGACGTTGAGCGCCGATGCCGTGCAGATGCGCGGCTTTGCCGACGACGATGCATTGATTCCCTACGACGGCCGCTCGTTCAGTGGTTACCGCTTGCTGCAGGAATATTTCGCCTGTCCGGAGCGCTTTCTGTTCGCAGAACTCACCGGACTGCGCGCGCCATTGCGGCGGTTGCAGGGCAGCAGCTTCGAGGTGGTGGTGTTGCTGCAACGCAGCCTGCCCAGCCTGGCTGCGGCAGTGGGCGCCGAGCATTTCAAATTGTTCTGCACGCCGGCGATCAACCTGTTCCCGCGGCGTGCCGATCGCATCCATCTGCAAGCCGGCCTGCACGAATACCACGTGCTGGCCGACCGTACCCGGCCGATGGATTTCGAGATCCATCACCTGGGCGAGGTGGAAGGCTTCGGCGATCGTCAGGAGCCGGAGCAACGCTTCACCCCGTTCTACGGGGGCGACGCTCGCACCTGGCATGCGCGGCATGGCGCATTCTACAGCATGCGCCGCGAGCCGCGCATGCTGTCGGCACGGCAGCGCCGTGATGGCGCGCGGTCGAGCTATGTGGGCAGCGAAGTGTTCGTCAGCCTGGTCGATGCCGACGATCAGGCACGCAGCACGCGCCTGCGTCAGCTTGGGCTGCAACTGTGGTGCAGCAACCGCGATCTGCCGCTGCATATGCCGGTAGGCAAGGGCGCCACCGATTTCACCATGGACAATGGCGTGCCGGTACAGAGCGTGCGTTGCGTGGCCGGACCAACCAAGCCGCGCCCGGCACTGTCGGATGGGCAGACCGCGTGGCGCCTGCTCAGTCAATTGCAGCTCAATTATCTGTCGCTGTTCGAAGATGGCCCCGACGGCGCCGCTGCGCTGCGCGAGATCCTCACCCTGTACTGCGACCCGTTCGATGCGTCCGCGCAGCGCCAGATCGAAGGCGTCAAGCAGGTGCGCGGCACACCGATCGTGCGGCGCATTCCGGTGCCGGGCCCGATCACCTTCGGCCGCGGCCTGGAGATCACGCTCACCTGTGAGGAGGCCGCTTTCGAAGGCACCGGCGCGTTCCTGCTGGCCTCGGTGCTGCGTCACTTCTTCGCGCGCTACGTGTCGGTGAATTCCTTTACCGAAACCGTGCTGCGTACCACCGAACGCAACGAGGTGGCCCGATGGCCAGCCCAGCCCGGCACGCGCCCGCGCCTGTGAGCGCCGCGGCTGCCGCGCTGGCACAGGCGCTGCAGACCCGGCCACAGGATTTCAGCCCATTCGCGGCCTTGCGCGCGATCGAACGCTGCCATCCGCAGCAGCCGCGCCTGGGCGAATCGGCACGCGCCAGCGACGATGTGCTGCGGTTGCGGCACGCGCCGTCACTGGCATTCGCGCCACGTGCGCTGGACCGCTACACACCGGCAACGCACGATCAGCCCGCCGCGCTGTATGGCGTGTTCTTCGGTCTTTTCGGGCCAAACGCGCCGTTGCCGTTGCACCTGACCGAATACGCCATCGAGCGTGCGCAGCAAGCCAAGGACGGCACCTTCGCCGCGTTTGCCGATGTGTTCCACCACCGCATGCTGAGCCTGTTCTACCGGGCCTGGGCACAGGCCCAGCCCAGCGTGCAGGCCGAGCGGCCGGCGAGCGACCAGTTCCGTGCATGGCTGGACGCATTGGTGGGGATCGCCAGCCCGCACCTGCGCCAACGCGATGCATTGCCGGACGACGCACGTCGTTACCACACCGGCCGCCTTGGCGCAGCCACACGCACGCCGGAAGGCCTGCGTGCGCTGCTGCAGCAGTTGTTCGATTGGCCGGTGCAGGTGCAGGAATTCATTGCCGAATGGATGCGCCTGCCGGCCGATGCGCACTTGCAACTTGGGTTAGGTCCGCGCAACGCGCGCCTGGGTGTGGACAGCGTGGTGGGCGCACACGTGCGTGGCGCGCAGCAACGCGTACGCATCTGCCTGGGGCCGCTGCCACGCCAGGCGTTTCAACGGTTCCTGCCGGGTGGCCAGGCGCTGAAGCAACTCACCGCCACGGTGCGCAGCTATCTGGGCGACGAATTCGGCTGGGAACTGCAACTGCTGCTCAAGGCCGACGAGGTTCCCACGCCGCACCTGGCACGCAATAGCCGGCTGGGCCTGGACACCTGGCTGGGCCGCCGCGTCTGGAGCATCGCCGATGCCGACGATGTGGTGCTGCACCCCTCCGGGTGACGCGCAGCGCGTACTGATTCGCTCACCACCTATCTATTCGATTCAAGGACGCACCATGGCCGAGATCTCCCGCAGTGCCTTGTTCGGCAAGCTCAATCCGCTGGCCTACCGCGGCATCGAAAGCGCCACCGTGTTCTGCAAGCTGCGCGGCAACCCGGATGTGGAGCTGGTGCATTGGCTGCATCAGTTGCTGCAGCTGCAGGACTCGGACCTGCACCGCATCATCAAGCACTTTCAGCTCAACCCGTCCACGCTGGCGCGCGATGTCACCGCCGCGCTGGATGGCTTGCCGCGCGGCTCCACTGCCGTGACCGATCTATCGGCCAACGTCGAAGAAGCGGTGGAGCGCGGTTGGGTGTACGCCTCGCTCAGTTTTGGTGAAGCGCAAGTACGTACCGGCTCTCTGGTGGTCGGTATGTTGAGCGTGCGCGGCTTGCGTCATGCGTTGCTGGCGATCTCCAAGGAGTTCGACAAGCTCAAGCCCGCAGTGCTCAACGAGCGCTTCGCCGAGATCGTGGCCGGCTCGCCGGAAGATGGCTTGCTGCCCAGCGATGGATTCTCGCTTGGTCAGGCCGCTGCACCCGGGGAGACCAGCGGTGCCATCGCGCCTGCCGCACTCGGCAAGCAGGAAGCGCTGAAGAAATTCACCACCGACCTCACCGCACAGGCGCGCGAGGGCAAGCTCGACCCGATCATCGGCCGCGACGACGAGATCCGCCAGGTGGTCGATATCCTGATGCGCCGCCGCCAGAACAACCCGATCCTGGTCGGCGAAGCCGGCGTCGGCAAGACCGCGGTGGTGGAAGGTTTCGCGCAGCGCATCGCACGCGGCGATGTGCCGCCGGCGTTGAAGGATGTGCAACTGCGCGCGCTGGATGTCGGCTTGCTGCAGGCCGGCGCCAGCATGAAGGGCGAGTTCGAGCAGCGCCTGCGCGCGGTCATCGACGAGGTGCAGGCCAGCCCCAAGCCGATCATTCTGTTCGTCGACGAAACCCACACCCTGGTCGGCGCCGGTGGCGCGGCCGGCACCGGCGATGCGGCCAATCTGCTCAAGCCGGCACTGGCGCGCGGCACCTTGCGCACGGTGGGCGCGACCACGTTTGCCGAGTACAAGAAGTACATCGAAAAGGATCCCGCACTGACGCGGCGCTTCCAGGCGGTGCAGGTCGATGAGCCAGACGAAGCCAAGGCGGTGCGCATGATGCGCGGCGTCGCTTCGATGATGGAACAGCATCACCGCGTGCAGATCCTCGACGAAGCGCTGGAAGCGTCGGTCAAGCTCAGTCACCGCTATATCCCCGCGCGGCAACTGCCGGACAAGTCGGTGAGCCTGCTCGACACCGCCTGCGCGCGCGTGGCGGTGAGCCTGCATGCCACGCCGGCGGAAGTGGACGACAGCCGCCGACGCATCGAATCGCTGGACACCGAGCAGGCGATCATCGAACGCGAGCGCGCAATCGGCATCGTGGTGGATGAGCGTGCTGCTGCATGTGCAGGTTTGCTGGATGCCGAACGTAGCCGGCTGCAGGCATTGGAACAGCGTTGGGTTGCAGAAAAAGCATTGGTCGACGAACTGCTGTCGCTGCGCGCGCAACTGCGCAACGCCAGCGCGCCGGTGGAAGGCACCGGCAGCGCATTGGAAGCGGAGGCCAATGCCGAGCAGATCGCATCCGGCGACACAGCGGTGCTCGACGCACCGGTGCAGGTGGATCGCGACACGCTCCTTGCGCGCCTACAACTGGTGCAGGCCGAACTGGCCGCACTGCAAGGCGAATCACCGTTGATCCTGCCCACTGTCGACTACCAAGCCGTGGCCGCCGTCGTCGCCGACTGGACCGGCATCCCGGTCGGGCGCATGGCGCGCAACGAGATCGACACCGTGCTGCGCCTGCCCGAACTGCTGGCCAAGCGCGTGATCGGCCAGGACCACGCCATGGAGATGATTGCCAAGCGCATCCAGACCAGCCGCGCCGGCTTGGATAACCCGGATAAACCGATCGGCGTGTTCCTGCTGGCCGGCACCTCCGGCGTGGGCAAGACCGAAACCGCACTCGCTTTGGCCGAAACCCTGTACGGCGGTGAGCAGAACCTGATCACCATCAACATGAGCGAATACCAGGAGGCGCATACGGTCTCCTCGCTCAAGGGTGCGCCGCCGGGCTATGTCGGCTATGGCGAAGGCGGCGTGCTGACCGAGGCCGTGCGGCGCAAGCCATACTCGGTCGTCCTGCTCGACGAAGTCGAAAAAGCCCACCCCGACGTCCACGAACTGTTCTTCCAGGTCTTCGACAAGGGGTGGATGGAAGACGGCGAAGGCCGCCGCATCGACTTCCGCAACACCCTCATCGTCCTCACCAGCAATGCCGGCACGGACCTGATCGCCAGCCTGTGCAAGGACCCGGAACTGATGCCCGATCCGGAAGGCATGGCCACGGCCTTGCGCGAGCCGTTGTTGAAGGTGTTTCCGCCTGCATTGCTCGGGCGGTTGGTGGCGATTCCGTATTACCCGCTGAGCAACACCATGCTCGGCCAGATCGTGCGACTGCAGTTGAACCGCATCAAAAAGCGCATCGAAGAACGCTACAGGATTCCCTTCGAATACGACGAGTCTGTAGTGGAGCTGGTGGTGAGCCGCTGCACCGAGAGCGAGTCGGGCGGGCGGATGATCGATGCGATCTTGACCAATTCGATGTTGCCTGAGATCAGTCGCAAATTTCTGCGTGGGGTAGTGGATCGGGAACGGACTGAACGCCTTGATATTCGTGCTGAAGAGTCCGCATTGGTTTATTCGTTCCTCTGATTTCGAAAATTTTCTGTTGGTTTTACTGGGTTAATAGAAAATTAGTGGCGACGGGAAGGCCTGGCCATGAGTGGAGGGATGTATGACTGACTACAACACCTTGAGAAGTAGCGGTTTCAATCCTGTTTAAGATCATGCATTGGTTTAATTTTTGGTTTTCAAAAAAATCGCCAATTTCACTGTTGCGGGAAGGTAACGGTCTAGGGAAGGTCTGAACAACGAGACCTGACAGGGCGGAAGGTGGCGTCGTTCCGAAGAGTGGCTTTTGGAACTTCGGAATTTCGCCATTTCTGGCGCTTTCCGCGGGAATTTCCCGGTTCACAGACGCACGCTCCCCATCGCCGGCAGT